>NZ_VIGS01000077.1:0-7676 GCF_006704135.1 Micrococcus sp. R8502A1 | reverse complement strand
CCTAGGCTGGGGACATGGCCGATCCGCACCCCGTCCTCGCCGCCTCCGCTCCCGTCCTCGCCGCCTCCGCTCCCGTCCTCGCCGCCTCCGCCCCCGACCTCGACCCTGACGCGCTGGACGCCGTCCGCGCGCTCGTGGCCGCCGCCGAGCGTCCCGTGGTGCTCTCCGGGGCGGGGATGAGCGCCGAGTCCGGCATCCCCACGTTCCGCGACGCCCAGACCGGCCTGTGGGAGCGGTTCTCCGCGGAGGAGCTCGCCACGGAGGAGGCGTTCCTCGCGGATCCCGCGCTCGTGTGGTCCTGGTACCGTTGGCGTGCCCGGATGGTGCGGGCCCGCCGACCGAATCCGGGGCACGACGCCGTCGCCGCCTGGCAGCGCCGCACACCCGGCCTGGAGGTGGTCACCCAGAACGTGGACGACCTGCACGAGCGCGCCGGCGCCCGGGTCCTCGCGCACCTGCACGGGTCCCTGTTCGAGCACCGCTGCGCGGACTGCGGGGCCCCCGCCGACGTCGACCCGGGCGCGCCCGCGGACGAGGCGACGACCGGCTCCGAGGCCGACCTCGAGGCGATGCTCCGCGAGGCACCGCCGGCCTGCACCGTGTGCGGGGACGGGCTGATCCGCCCGGGGATCGTGTGGTTCGGGGAGATGCTGCCGGCCGAACCCTGGGACCGGGCGTTCGCCGCGCTCGAGGACTGCGACCTGTGCGTCGTCGTCGGGACGTCGGGCATCGTTCAGCCGGCGGCGTCCCTGCCGTTCGTGGCGCTGGGAGCCGGGGTCGCCGTCGTCGAGGTGAACCCCGTGGAGACCGAGCTGAGCGGCGCGGTGACGCACGCGCTGCGCGGCTCGGCCGGGGCGGTGCTGCCCGCGCTCGTCGCCGGCGTCTGGCCCGGGCCGTCGGGGGCCTTGTCGACTGCGAGGCACGTCACATGGTGACGCAATAGACAACACACGCATGACTTAATAGGCTCCCCTTGCCGGCCCGCCAGGAACCCCTGGCCCGCGGCGCCGCCCCCGCCACTCCTCCCGAATCGAGATTGCCATGCCCCAGTCCCGCGCCCTCTCGCGTGGTGTCCGCCTCTCGGCCGTGTCCGCCACGCTGCTGCTCGCCCTGACCGCCTGCGCCGGCGGCACCGGCGGCTCCGGCTCGGACTCCGCGTCCGGCGCGGCGTCCGGCTCCGCCTCCGCCGCCGAGTCGGACAAGAAGGTCACCCTGTACTCGGGCCGCAGCGAGGACCTCGTCCAGCCGATCCTGGACGAGTTCACCGACGAGACCGGCATCGAGGTGGAGGTCCGCTACGACAAGACCCCCGCCATGGCCGCGCAGCTGATCGAGGAGGGCGAGGGCTCCCCCGCCGACGTGTTCCTCTCCCAGGATGCGGGCGCGCTCGGCGCCGTCGCCAAGGAGGGCCTGTTCACGCCCCTCGCCCAGGAGACCCTGGACCGCGTGCCCGAGACCTACCGGGACGACGAGGGCGACTGGGTCGGCCTGACCGGCCGCGTCCGCGTGCTGGCCTACAACGAGGAGAAGGTCCCCGAGGCCGACCTCCCGACGTCGGTCGACGAGCTGACCGATCCGAAGTGGAAGGGCCGCGTCGGCGTCGCCCCCACCAACGCGTCCTTCCAGACGTTCGTCACCGCCCTTCGCCTGCAGAAGGGCGAGGACGAGGCCCGGACCTGGCTCGAGGACTTCGCCGCCAACGACCCGCAGCGCCGCGAGAAGAACGGCGAGATCCTCGCCGACGTGGACGCCGGCACCCTGGACACCGGCCTGGTCAACCACTACTACCTGTTCGAGCTGGCCCGGGAGAAGGGCGTCGCCCCGGAGGAGCTGGGCGCGTCCCTGCACTTCTTCCCCGACGGCGACCTCGGCTCGCTGGTGAACGTGTCCGGCATGGGCCTGGTGGGCGAGCAGGAGGACGGCGACGCCGCCGCCCTCGTGGAGTACCTTCTCTCCGAGGACGGTCAGTCGTACTTCGCCGAGGAGACCGGCGAGTACCCGCTCGTGGAGGGCGTGGAGCAGCCGGCCGGCTTCCCGGAGCTCTCCGAGGTCAAGGCCCCCGACGTGGACCTCAACGACCTGGACGACCTCCAGACCACCATCCAGATGATCCAGGAGGCGGGCCTGCTCTGACCCCCCGAGCACCGGAGCCGGCCGTCCGCCGCACGCGCGGACGGCGCGCTCCCGCGGCGCTGACCGCCGCGGCCCTCGTGGCCGCGGCGGTCGCGCTCGTCCCCATCGGCTACCTGTTCCTGCGCACCGCCCAGGGCGGGTTCGGCCCCTGGCTGGACGCCGTCGTGAGCCCGCGCGTGGGCGCCCTGGCCGCCACCTCGCTCGCGCTCACCGCCGTGGTGACCGCGCTGTGCCTGGTGATCGGCGTGGGCGCCGCCTGGCTCGTCACCCGCACCGACACGCCCGGCCGCGGCCTGCTGGCCGTCCTGCTGGCGCTGCCGCTGGCCGTGCCCTCCTACGTGGCGGCGTTCACGTGGGTGTCCGTCTCGGACCTGCTGCCCGGCGTGGAGGCGGGGCGCTTCGAGGGGTTCTGGGCCGCGGTGACGGTGATGACCCTCTACACGTACCCGTACGTATACCTGCCGGTGGCGGCCGCGCTCTCCCGCATCGACCCCGGCCAGGAGGACGTGGCCCGCTCGCTCGGCCGCGGCCCCGCCGCCACGCTGTTCACCGTCACGCTCGCCCAAGTGCGCCCGGCGATCGCCGGCGGCGCCCTGCTGGTGGCCCTCTACGTGCTCTCCGACTTCGGCGCCGTGGCCATCCTGCGCCTGGACACCTTCACCCGGGCGATCTTCACGGCGCTCGAGGTGGGCTTCAACCGGCAGCTCGCCCTCACCCTGGCCACCGTGCTCGTGCTGCTGACGGTGCTGGTGCTCTGGGGCGAGTCCCGCACCCGCCGGGCCGACGACGGCGTCCGCTCCGGTCGCACGGTCCGCCGGGTCAGCGTGCACCGGCTGGGCCGGTCCCGCTGGGTCGGCACCGGGCTCCTCGCCGTGGTCACGGGCGCCGCGCTGGGCGTGCCCGCGGTGAGCCTGGTCCGCTGGATGGGCGAGGGCACGTCCCTGTCCGCCGTCCGGGACCGCTGGCTCGACGCCGTCTCCGGCTCCGTGGTCCTGGCGGGCGCGGGCGCGGCGCTCACCCTCGCCCTCGCCCTGCCGATCGGCATCCTCGCCGCCCGCCACCCGGGGCGCGTCTCCCGGATCGCCGAGCGCGCCGCGTTCCTCGCGCACGGGCTGCCCGGCGTCGTCGTGGGGCTCTCCCTCGTGTTCCTCGGGGTCTCCCTGGTCCCGGCGCTCTACCAGACCACGTGGATGGTGGCCTTCGCCTACGCCACCCTGTTCCTGCCGCTGGCGGTCACGTCGGTGGCCGGGGCCGTCGCCCAGTCCTCCCCTGCCCTCGAGGAGGCGGCCCGGTCCCTGGGCTCCTCGGGCGCCGAGGTGCTGCGCCGCGTGACCCTGCCGCTGGCGCTGCCGGGGGTGGGCGCCGGCGTCGCGCTGGTGGCCCTCACCGCCATGAAGGAGCTGCCCGCCACGCTGCTGCTGCGGCCCACCGGCATGGACACGCTCGCCACCCGCCTGTGGAACGCCACCAGCGTGGGCCGGTACGCCGAGGCCGCCCCCTACGCGCTCACCCTCGTGCTGCTCGCCGCGGTGCCCACGTGGGTGGTGGTCCACCGCACGGGGATCGTCGCGGCCGTGCGCGGCCGCTCGAGCGCCCCGTCGACCCCGAACGAGGTGTCAGAATGACCGCCATGCCCTCCCCCGCCGCCTCGACCCGCGCGTCCCGCCCGGCCGGTCCCCGGCCCGGCGTCGGCCACGCCGTGTCCGTGGCCGACCTCGGCGCCTCCTACGGGGAGGGGCCCGTCCTGGAGGGCGTGCAGTTCGACCTGGAGCCGGGCGAGCTGCTCGCCGTGCTCGGCCCCTCCGGCTGCGGGAAGACCACGCTGCTGCGCTGCCTGGCCGGCTTCGAGCGCATCGAGTCCGGCCGCATCAGCCTTGCCGGCTCCGTGGTGGCCCTGCCCCGCGTGCACGTGCCCGCCCACCGCCGGCACGTGGCCGTGGTGCCCCAGGACGGCGCCCTGTTCCCGCACCTGAGCGTGGCGGAGAACGTGGGCTTCGGGCTGCGCCGCCGCCGGCCCGGGCGGATGGCCCGCATCCAGGAGTGCCTCGAGCTCGTGGACCTCGCCGGCCACGGCGAGCGCATGCCGCACGAGCTCTCCGGCGGCCAGCAGCAGCGCGTGGCCCTGGCCCGGGCGATGGCCCCGCGCCCGCCGCTGATCCTGCTGGACGAGCCCTTCGGCGCCCTCGACGCCTCCCTGCGCAGCGGCCTGCGCCGGGACGTGCGCCAGGCGCTGAAGGAGGACGGCGCCACGGCCGTGCTCGTCACCCACGACCAGTCCGAGGCCCTGTCCATGGCCGACCGCGCGGCCGTGATGCGGGCCGGGCGCCTGCGCCAGCTGGGCACGCCGGACGAGGTGTACGCGCACCCGGCCGACGCCTGGGTCGCCGCGTTCGTCGGGGAGGCCTCCCTGCTGCCGCTGCTGGACGTGACCGGGCCGGAGCGCGACGGCGACCGGCGGATCGGGCGCACCGCCCTCGGCCCGGTGCCCCTGCACGGGGCGCGTGCGGCCACGGCTGTGCCCGGGGACCTCGTGGTGGTCCGCCCCGAGCACGTGCGCGGCACCCTCGACCCGACCGTTGACGTGGACGGGGTCGAGGCCGCGCGCGTCTGGACGCCCGCCACCGTGGTGGACGTGGACTACCGCGGCCACGACTCGGTGGCCACGGTCCAGCTGGCCGACGGCACCCGGGCCCAGGCCCGCGTGGAGGGGGCGCTGCCCCCGCTCGACGCCGCCTGCGGGGTCCGGCTCGCGGGCCCGTGCGCCGTCGTCGCCCCGGGCGAGTGACCGGCCCGGGGCGGCCCCTCAGAGCCAGACGCGCCGGAACTCCGCGCCCTGCACCAGAGTGTGATGCCACTCGACGGCGGTCGAATCGGTGAGCGAGGCGATCTGGTCGATCACCACGCGCCGCCGGGCTGCGTCGTCGGGGGCCTGCGCCCAGTCGAACGCGAACATCGGCTCGAGGTACCGGTCCCCCGTCGCGTCGAGCAGCGTCACGAGCTCCGCGAGCACCTCGCGCTGCCGCGCGTAGAGCGGCTGGCGCTGCTCGGCGGTCATCACGTAGGCCGCCGCGATGCCCTTCATCACGGCGATCTCGGTCTCCGTCTCCTCGGGCACCACGACGTCGGCGCCGTGGCGGGTGAGCGGCTCGTTGCCGAACACCTGACGCGTGGCGTCGAAGGCGGCGCTGCAGAACCGGCCGATCAGCTGGCTCGTCATGTCCTTCATCGCCGCCAGCGCCCGCCGGGAGCCGTCCATCTCGGAGACCCACACGTCGGTGGCCTCGAGGCGGGCCAGGGCCGCGTCGACCTCGGCCGGGTCCGTGTGCGGCAGGTACCACTGGCGGGTGGTCTCCACGACGCGCTCCCGGTGCTCCGGGATGGCCAGCCACTTGAGCTGGAACACGGCGTTGACCACGCCGTCCTCGACGTCGTGCACGGAGTAGGAGATGTCGTCCGCGAGGTCCATGACCTGGGCCTCCATGGACGTGCGCGTGCCGGGCACCCCGGCGCGGAACCAGCGGAACACGGGCAGGTCGTCCTCGTAGACGCCGAACTTGCGCGAACGCGTGCCGTCGGGGCGCAGCGGGGCGTCCTCACGGGTCCACGGGTACTTGCATGCGGCGTCGAGGGCGGCGCGCGTGAGGTTCAGGCCCGCGGAGGAGCCGTCCGCGAAGAGCTTCTTCTGCTCGAGGCGGGCCAGCAGGCGCAGGGTCTGGGCGTTGCCCTCGAAGCCGCCGACGTCCTCGCTGAGCGCGTCGAGCGCCTTCTCCCCGTTGTGCCCGAAGGGCGGGTGGCCGAGGTCGTGGGACAGGCAGGCGGTGTCCACGAGGTCGGGGTCGCAGCCCAGCGACCGGCCGAGCTCACGCCCCACCTGCGCCACCTCGAGCGAGTGCGTCAGGCGGGTGCGGGCGAAGTCGTCCGCGTCCGGGGCGACCACCTGGGTCTTGGCCCCCAGCCGGCGCAGGCCCGCGGAGTGCAGCACGCGGGCACGATCCCGCTCGAAGTCCGAGCGGTACGAGGACTTGGGCGGCTCGGGCAGCCACCGCTCCCGGTCCCACGGCGTGTAGCCGGGGGTCTGCACGGCGCGGCCGGCATACGGGGGCCGGCCTTCCGGGCCGAACAGCACCGGCTGGTGGGCGGCGCCGGTCCAGGGCGACGACGGCGCGGCGGGCGTTCCGGCGGCGGGCACCGGCGTCGTGGGCTCAGCCACCGGAGACGTCCAGCTCGGCGGCCGCGATCATGGCCTGCTGCTCGGCATTGAGCTCGCGGGAGTCGAGCCAGCCGTCCGGCAGGTGCGGGCGCTTGGGGGCGCCGGCCCGGCCGCGCGGGCCCTCGGCGGCCTCGCCCGGATAGGGCTGGTCCCGGTCCACGCGGGCGAGGATCTCGCCCAGCGTGGCCAGGTCCGGGACGGTGGACAGCGCGGTGCGGATCTCCGAGCCCACGGGGTAGCCCTTGAAGTACCAGGCCACGTGCTTGCGGATGTCCCGCAGCGCCTTGAGCTCGTCGCCGCCGAAGGTGTCCACGAGCAGCTCGGCGTGGCGGTACAGCGTGTCCGCGACCATGCCCAGGGTCGGCTGGAACCGGTCCTGGCGGCCCTCGAACGCGGCCTGCAGGTCCCCGAACAGCCAGGGCCTTCCCTGGCAGCCGCGGCCGATCACGACGCCGTCCACGCCCGTGCGCTCGACCATCGCGATGGCGTCCTCCGCGGACCAGATGTCGCCGTTGCCGAGCACGGGGATGTCCGGCAGGGCCTCGCGCAGCCGGGCGATGTCGTCCCACACGGCGGTGCCCGAGTAGAACTGGCGCGTGGTGCGGCCGTGGAGGGCGACGGCGGCGACGCCGAGGTCGCGGGCCGTGCGGCCGGCGTCGAGGAAGGTCAGGTGGTCCTCGTCGATGCCGCGACGCATCTTCACGGTCACCGGGATGTCCTTCTTCGAGGCCTCGGTGACGGCGGCCTTCACGATCGAGGCGAACAGCTCCGACTTCCACGGCAGGGCCGAGCCGCCGCCGCGCCGGGTCACCTTCGGCACGGGGCAGCCGAAGTTCATGTCGATGTGGTCGCAGCGGTCCTCCTCGACCAGCATCCGCACCGCCGCGCCGGTGGTGACCGGGTCCACCGAGTAGAGCTGCACGGAGCGGGGCACCTCGTCCGGATCGTGCTGGATGATCCGCATCGACTCGGGCTTGCGCTCCACGAGGGCGCGTGCCGTGACCATCTCGTTGACGTAGAGGCCGCCCCCGTACTCGCGGCACAGCCGGCGGAACGCGGTGTTCGTGATGCCGGCCATCGGGGCGAGGACGACCGGCGTCTCGACGGTGATCGGGCCGAGCCGCAGCGGGGGCAAGGTCAGGCGGTCCGTCGTGGGCGCGGCGTGGCGGCCCTCGTGGAGCTGGTCGTCGTCGGTGATGCGTCGACCCGCGCCGGCGGACTTGGCGTAGTGCGCGGCGTGGGGGTCGACGACGTCGTCGGCGTCGGTCACCGCCGCGGCGGGGAGGGTGTGGGAAGAAGTCATGTCCACTCCATCATCCCAGCGCAGTCAAGC
>NZ_VIGS01000076.1:0-8203 GCF_006704135.1 Micrococcus sp. R8502A1 | reverse complement strand
TAGTAATATACGTAGCATCTACAATAGTAGCGGTAGAACAGTTGGCTTCTGTCGTTTCTCATTCTGTTTTGATAGCAGAACAGGCAGCAACTGGTGCCGCCACATATGCGGCCGCGGGAGAGGTAAGAGGGGTATAGGCGACAGGGCCCCGCACCGGCCCGGCCGAGCCGGGACGCACGCAGGTCGCCGCGCCGCCGCTCGCCGCACCCGCAGCGGGCCCCGACGGGCTGGACGCCGCCGTCGTACGCCGACGCGTGGCCGAGGCCCGTGCCTCGGCCGCGGACGGGGCGGAGCCGCCGCTGGCCCCGCTGATCGCCGAGGCCCTCGACGCGCCGATCGACGACCCGCGCGTGGCGGCGCTGGTCGATGAGCTCGACGGCTTCGGCCCGCTCGCACCCTGGGTGCGCACCCCGGGCGTGACCGACGTGCTCGTGGACGGCGCGGGCGCGGTGTGGACCGACGGGGACGGGGGCCTCGTCCGCCGCCCCGATCGGCTCGACCCCGAGACCGCCCGGGCGCTCGCGGTGCGGCTGCTGCACCGGGCCGGCCGCCGCCTCGACGCGGCGGTGCCGCTGGCCGACGCCCGCGTGGGCGGCGTGCGCGTCCACGCGGTCCTGCCCCCGGTCAGTGGCGGCGGCACCCTGCTGAGCCTGCGGATCCCGGCCGCGGCGACGCCGTCGCTGGCCGCGCTGGCCGACGGCTGGCCGGACGGTGCCCTCTGGGCCGACGCCCTCGAGGCGCTCGTGCGCGACCGCGCCACCGTCCTGGTCAGCGGCGCGACCGGGGCGGGCAAGACCACGCTGCTCTCCGCGGCCCTCGGCCGGGTGCCGGGGGACGAACGGATCGTCGTCGTGGAGGACACGGCCGAGGCCGCGCCCGATCACCCGCACGTGGTCGCCCTGCAGTGCCGCGCCGCCAACGCGGAGGGCGCCGGCGAGGTCGGACTGGCCGAGCTCGTCCGCCACGCGCTGCGGATGCGGCCGGACCGGCTCGTGGTCGGCGAGTGCCGCGGCGCCGAGGTGGCCGACGTCCTCACCGCCCTGAACACGGGACACCAGGGCGCGTGGGGCACCCTGCACGCCAACGCCGCCGCCGAGGTGCCCGCCCGGCTGACGGCCATGGCCTCCCTGGCCGGCTGGCGGCCCGAGACGGTGGCCGCGCAGGCCCGCGCCGGCGTGGACGCCGTGCTGCACATCGCCCGCGACGGCCACGGGCGGCACCCCGTGGAGCTCGCCGTCCCGGACCCGCGCGCCGACGGGTTCGTCCTGCTGCCCGCCCTCACGTGGCGGCCCGGGACGGAGGCGACGGGCGGGCGGACCGTCGAGGGACCCGGCGTGCCCGCGCTCGCGGCCCGGCTGGCGGGGCGGAGCGGCCGGTGAGCACGACGACGGCGGCAGGGCAGACACGACGGTCGCGCGCTGGGCGTGCCGAGCCGCTGCTGCCCTGGCGGGCGGGGCGGGCGAGGCCGGAGGAGGAGACGGAGGTGCTCGTCGGCGCGCTGCGCCGCTGGGCCGCCCTCGTCGCGGCCGGCCTGACCGAGGAGCAGGCCTGGCGGGAGACCGCGTGCACCCTGCCCGCCTGCGGGTCGGGTCCGGGCGAGGCGGGTGCCGCATGCTGTGCCCATCACCGCGCCCGACGCCGGGCCGAGGCGCTGGCCTGGGATGTGGAGGCGGGGGACGCGATGGCTCATGACGCCACCCTGCACCGGGAGGCGGCGCGCCGCGGCGGGACCCCGTCCTGGCGGACCCCCGCACGGGACCCGGGCTGGGCGCTGATCGATGCGGCGCTCGCGGCCGGGGCCCGGGCGGGCGCGGCTCCCGCAGCCGTGGCCCGGCGGTTGGCCCACAGCCTCGAGGCGGACGTGGACGCGGCCCGGGCCCGCCGCTCGGCCGCGGCGGGGCCGGGCGCGACGTCCCGACTGCTGCAGTGGCTGCCCCTGGGCGGCCTCGGCCTCGCGTGGCTGCTCGGCACCTCCCCGTGGGACCTGGTCCGCTCGCCCGTCGGCGCCGTGGTCGCCGCGGTGGGGCTGCTGTTCTGGCTGGCCGGGCGGTCCTGGACGCGCCTGCTGCTGCGTTCGGCCGCGCGCGAGCCGGCGGCCGTGGGCGCCGCCGTCGTGCTGGACGTGCTGGCGGCGCTGCTCAGCGCCGGCCGATCCCTGCCCGCCGCGCTGGACGACCTCGGCCGGACCCTGCCGGGCGCCCGCGGCCTGCGGGCCACGGCGGCGCTGCTGCTCTGGGGCCGGGACTGGGACGAGGCGTGGGCGGGCCTCGACACGGACCCGGTGTGGATCGAGACCGCCGCCCGACTGCGACCGCTGCACCGGTCCGGGATGGCCGGCGCCCGCACGCTGGCCGAGACTGCCGCCGCCGTCCGTCAGCAGACCCGGCGGGCCGACGAACGGGCGGCCGAGGAGCTCGCCGTGCGCCTGGTGATGCCGCTGGGGCTGTGCCTGCTGCCCGCCTTCGTGTGCTGGGGCGTGGTGCCCGTCGTCATGGCCCTGCTCGGGGCGGGACCGGGCTGAGGCCGTGGCGACGCCGGGGCGTCCGGTCCTGCACAGGGCCCCGATCGCCCCGGCCCATCCCCGGATCCGCATCGCCCCCGGCGCGCGGGCCCCGGAGCGGGCCAGCCTGGGACCAGCGGCCCGGCCGGGCCGTCACCACCGCCCCGCACCGCGGGGCCCACTCCAGGAGGACCACCATGACCCACCGCTCCCACACCGCCCAGCCCGCCGTCACCCGCCCCAGCGACCGCGACCGCCTCGCCCGCGTCGTCGACGCTGCGGGCGAGGAGACCGGCGCGATCACGGCCGAGTACGGCATCCTCACCCTCGCCGCCGTGGGCTTCGCGGGTGTGCTGGCCGTCGTGCTCACCAGCCCGGACGTGCAGTCGCTGCTCGTGGACCTCGTCACCGGGGCGCTCCAGCGTGACTGAGCACCCGACCTCCGCCCCGCCGTCCGCGCGCCGCACGGGCGCCCGGACGGCGGGGCGGCCCCGGGCGCTCCGGGGCGGCGAGACCGGGGCCGTCACCGCCGAGTACGCGGTGCTGCTGCCCGTGATCGCATTCGTGCTCGTATCCGTCCTGCTGGCCGGCGCCGCCGCGGTGCAGCGGGTGCGGGGTCAGGACGCGGCGGCGTCGGCCGCCCGCATCCTCGCCCGGGGCGACGACGAGGCGGTGGCCCGAGACGCCGTGGCACGCATGGCCGGCGACGACGCCTCGCTCTCGCACACCGTCGAGGGCGGCTGGGTGACCGTCGAGGTCGTCCAGCCCGGCCCCGGGCCGCTCGCCTGGGCCGAGGCCCTCACCCTCACCGCGCACGCCGCCGCCCCCGACCAGCGGCCCGGAACGCCCGCCGCTTCGCCGGAGAACCGGTCATGACCCGCGGGAGGGCGCCCGCGCGGGGCGAACGCGGCTCGGGCACCGTGTCCGTCCTGGGCACCGCCGCCCTGGGGGCGGGGCTGCTGCTGGCGGTCGCGGCGCTGGGGCAGGCCTCGGTCACCGGCGCCCGGGTGGCCGGGGCCGCCGATCTGGCGGCGCTCGCCGCCTCCGACGCCCGGCGCGGGCTCTCCGACCACGAGCCGTGCGCGCTGGCCGGGCGGACCGCCGAACGCAACGGGGCCGCCGTCGTGGCGTGCGAGGTGCGCGAGGACGGGACCGTGCGCGTCGCGGTCGAGCTCACCCGCGCCCCGCTGCCGGCGGCCACGGCCGACGCCGTCGCGGGCCCGCCGCGGTTTCAGGCCCCGGGCGCCGCGTCCGTGGCCCCGCCGGAGGAGGCGCCGCCCGAGCCGTCGGTCGAGGCGTCCGCCGGGACGAGGTGATCGGCGTGGTCCATCAGGAACCGCAGGACGGTCAGCGCACCGGCCTTGTCCAGTGGGCTGTTGCGGTTGCCGCACTTGGGGGACTGCACACAGGACGGGCAGCCCTCCGCGCACTCGCACGCCGCGATGGCCCCCGCCGTCGCCTCGACCCAGCGACGCGCCTGCTCGAAGCCGCGCTCGGCGAAGCCCGCCCCGCCGGGCCGGCCGTCGTAGACGAACACGGCGGGGGAGCCGGTGTCCGGGTGCAGGACCATCGAGACGCCGCCGATGTCCCAGCGGTCGTTCGAGGCGACGAGCGGCATCATGCCGATCATCGCGTGCTCGGCCGCGTGCAGGGCGCCGGGCAGGCGATCCGTGGTCAGCCCCGCGGCGATGAGCTCGTCCGAGGCCGCCTGGAACCACACCGCGGAGGTGAACAGGTCCCGTGCCGGCAGGTCGAGGGGCTCCTCGCCGAGCACCTCCCCGGAGACCAGGGCCTTGCGCTGGAAGGACACCACCTGGGTGCGGACCTGCACGTCCCCGAGGCACCAGCGCAGGGTGCCCTCGCGCGCGTCCAGGCGGCGGTGCACCGCCACGATCTCGATCTCCGTGACGTCCCGGGCCTGCGTGGTGAAGTCCGGCCAGGCGCGTGTGACGACCACCGCGTGCGCGTCCTCGTCCAGCTCCTCCACGAGGTACGTGCGGTCCTGGTGCACGTACACCGCGCCGGGATGCGCCTGGTAGTGGGTCTGGGGCGAGTCCATCGTGCCCAGCAGGGCGCCGGACTCGGCGTCGATGATGTCCATGGGGCCGCCGCCGTCGTCCCGCAGGGAGACCATGCCGGCGGCGTGCTCGGGGTGCGTCCAGAACCAGCCGGCCGGCCGACGGCGCAGCAGCCCCTGCTCGACCAGCACGTCCAACAGGGCGCGCACGCGCTCCGGCTCCCCGAACCAGCCGAACGCCTCGGGCGTGATCGGCAGCTCCGCGGCGGCCGCGCACAGCTGCGGGCCGAGCAGGTGTGGGTTCTCCGGGTCCACCACGGTGTCCTCCACGCCCAGGTCGAACACGGCCTCCGGGTGGTCCACCACGAACGTGTCCAGGGGGTCGTCCGAGGCCACGAAGAACGCGAGCGCGTCCTGGCCGCCGCGCCCGGCGCGGCCGATCTGCTGGAAGAACGACGCTCGGGTGCCCGGCCAGCCGGCCACCACCACGGCGTCCAGCCCCGCGACGTCGATGCCCATCTCCAGCGCCGGCGTCGAGGCCATGCCCAGCAGCCGACCCGAGCGCAGGTCCGCCTCCAGCTCCCGCCGCTCCTCGGGCAGGTAGCCCGAGCGGTAGGCCGCGATCCGGGTGCCGAGCCCCGGCTCGACCTCCTCGAGCTGCCGCTTGGCCGCGCTCGCGATGGCCTCGGCCCCGCGCCGCGAGCGGATGAACGCCAGCGTGCGGACCTGCTGCAGGGCCAGGTCGGTGACCAGGTCGGCGGCGGCGGCCATGGCCGAGCGGCGGACGGGCGCGCCGTTCTCGCCCCGGCGGTCCGTCAGCTCCGGCTCCCAGAATGCCACCGTGACCGACCCGTGCGGGGACGCGTCCTCGGTGACGGCCGTGGCCGGCGCCCCGATCAGCCGGGCGAAGTGCCCGGCCGGATCCGCCGACGTCGCCGACGCCCCGATGAACACGGTCTCCGGCCGGTCCCCGCGGTAGTGGGCGGCGATGCGCCGCAGCCGGCGCAGCAGGATGCCCACCTGCGAGCCGAAGACGCCCCGGTAGGTGTGCGACTCGTCCACCACCACGAACGCCAGGTTCCGGAAGAACGCGGCCCACCGCTCGTGGTGCGGCAGGATCCCCACGTGGAGCATGTCCGGGTTGGTCATGAGCACGCTGGCGTGCTCGCGGGCCCAGATCCGGTCCTGCGGTGCGGTGTCGCCGTCGTAGGGGGCCGCGCGCAGCCCCGGGGCGCCGTCCCGCTCGAGGGCGCGCCAGGAGGTCAGCTGGTCCGCCGCGAGGGCCTTGGTGGGGGCGAGGTAGAGCGCGGTGGCCCGGGGGTCGGCGGCCAGCCGGGTGCCGATCGCCAGCTGGTAGCCCAGCGACTTGCCCGACGCCGTGCCCGTGGCGAGCACGGTGTGCGTCCCCGCGCCGGCCAGGGCCGCGGCCCGCACCTGGTGCAGCCACGGCCGCTCGACGCCGCGCGCCGCGAACGCCCTGACCAGGCCCTCCGGAGCGTCCGCGGGCCAGTCCGTGTGCCGGGCCTGCCGTGCGGGCAGCTCGGTGACGTGGCGGATCTGCTCGGGCAGCCCGGTCCGGCCCAGCGCCGCACGAAGTCCGGCCCCCGCCGGGATGTCCGGGCGCAGGTCGCCGGGTGCCGTGACGGACAGCCCGGCCACGACGTCGGCCACCATCTCACCGACGGGCTGCGGCTCCGGTCCGGAGGAGTCCGGGGCGGCGTCGTCGACGGGCGGCGCGGCGTCCGCCGTGCCGGGCGGCCCCCAGCCGCCCGCGGGATCCGCCCAGGGATCGTGCTCCGGGAGGTGGCCGGTCACGCCCCCATGGTGCCGGTGTGCTCGGCGGTGGGGTTGTCCTCGGCCAGGCCGCGACCCCAGATGGACACGGGGCCGAGGTCGGTCCAGGCCAGGTGGCGGTACAGCTTCTGCCCGTCCGGGGAGGCGACGAGCAGGCCGCGGCTGATCTCACCCTCGCTCATGACCTCGGAGGTGAGATAGCGCATCACGAGGGAGCCGAGGCCGCGACGACGGTGGTTCGGGGACGTCCAGATCCGGTCGTAGACGGCGGTGCCGTCCTCCTCGGTGACCCAGCCGAGGGCGGCGAGCTCCTCCTCGCCCTCCGGCGCGGTCGAGGCGCCGACGGCCAGGATGCGCAGGCGACGACTGCCCTCCATCGGCTGGTCCACGCGGGCCTCATAGCCCTCGGGCAGCAGCGGGGGCTCCACGTCCTGCAGCTCGGGGTCCATGTCCATGGTCATGAAGCGCTCCGGCTCGGCCTGGGCCTTCAGACCCATGGCCTTGGGGTCCTCGCCGGCGTCGCCGAACACGGTGAGCAGGATCTGCTCCTGGTCCCGCACCGCCTCGCGCAGGTCCTCCAGCTCCGCGCGGGAGGGGTTCACCACCACGTGCTCCCACGTGGCCGGCACATCCACCGTGGCGCGACCGGAGCCGCCGGGGATCATGTGGGCGGGGCGGGGGGTGCGCAGGGCCGCGCGTCGCCCCGCCTCCTGGCTGACGCGGTAGCCGCGCGATCGCGACCAGGCCGCGAACCAGATGTCGACCAGTGCCGGATCCAGATGCTCAGTCATGTCTGAAGGGTAAGGCGTGAGGCCGGTGCGGGCCAGGCCCCGCCCGTCCCTCACGGCCGTCACGTCCGGGGTCGCGCACTAGCCTGGACCTCGATGAGCACCGCCGCCCTCTCCCGCATCGCGCTGTACTACCGGTTCACCCCGCTCGCCGACCCCGAGGCGGTGCGGCTGTGGCAGCGCACGCTCGCCGCGTCCCTCGGCCTGACCGGCCGGATCATCGTGTCGCCGCAGGGGATCAACGGGACCGTCGGCGGGCCGGTCGACGCGGTCAAGCGCTACGTGCGCGGCACGCGGGAGCATCCGGCGTTCCGGGATCTCGAGGTGAAGTGGTCGGACGGCTCGGCGGCGGACTTCCCCCGCCTCTCCGTCAAGCTCAAGCCCGAGCTCGTCGCGTTCGGGGCCCCCGAGCGCGTCACCGTGGACGCGGGCGGCGTCGTCGGCACGGGGGAGCGGCTCACCCCCGCCCAGGTGGACGCGCTCGTCGCCGAGCGCGCCGGCACCGCCAACCCCGTGCGCTTCCTCGACGGCCGCAACACGGTCGAGGCGGCCATCGGCCGCTTCGACGGGGCCGTGGTCCCGGACGCGCACACCACCCGCGACCTGCTCGCCGCCGTCGACTCCGGGGCCCTGGACCACCTCAAGGACGCGCCGCTGATCACCTACTGCACGGGCGGCGTGCGCTGCGAGGTCCTCTCGGCCCTGCTCAAGGACCGCGGCTTCGCCGAGGTCTACCAGCTCGACGGCGGCATCGTCCGCTACGGCGAGGCCCGTGGCGACGCCGGACTGTGGCGGGGCGAGCTGGCCGTGTTCGACCGGCGCCTGTCCACCCGCTTCACCGCCGACGCCGAGACCATCGGCCGGTGCGTCGCGTGCGAGGCACCGACCTCGGCGCTGCGCAACTGCGCCGACCCGGCCTGCACCACGCTCGAGGTCCGCTGTGCGGCCTGCGCCGCCGACGACCCCGAGCACCGCTGTCCTGTCTGCGCCCACCGCCCCCACCCCGCTGAGAGGCCGTCGCTTATACACATCTGACGCTGCCGACGATCGCATAAGTGTACATCTCGGTGGTCGCCGCAGCAATAAAACACACAGAACTCGCTA
>NZ_VIGS01000075.1:0-8258 GCF_006704135.1 Micrococcus sp. R8502A1 | reverse complement strand
CCCGCCGTCACCGGTGAGCTCGACGCCGCCCGCGTCGATCTGCGCGAACAGGGCATCAAGCTGCCCTGAGGCTTTCAGCTGCTCGACCAGGTCCTGGCCCGAGGGCTCGCCTGGGTTCTTCTCGTCGATCATGGTCATGATTCTTACCGTTCCTCTCGGTACGGCTTACACAGACCATCTGACACGCCCTGGACGGAGGGACATTCACCAACCGGCGGAGCGCGCAATCTGTCATTTTTCGCGCGAGGGGGTTCGCGTCAGTTGACCATCCGTTCATCCCCATCCCTCTCGCCCGGGCGCATATGCGCTATTAGCGTCGAGGGATGGAGATTCTCTGTCCCTTCTGCGAAGTCGCCGCGATGCAGCCGCCCGCCAACGTCGTCGCCGAGAGCCCTCTCGCCCTCGCCATACTGGACCTTCATCCGGTCGCGGACGGTCATTGCCTCGTCATCCCCCGCCGCCACGTGGCCACTCTGGCCAGTCTTCGCGCCGAGGAAGGCGCAGAGATGTTCGCCCTCGCCACCCGCGTGTCCAGAGTCGTTCGACAAACCCTCGCACCGGCGGTAAACCTGCATCTATCTGACGGCTCGGAAGCCGAGCAAGACATCCCCCATGTCCACCTGCACGTGATCCCCCGCCACCGCGACGACGATGTGGCGATCCACCTGCCTCCGTCGCCAAATCCAAAGGACCTGGAATCCACGGCGACAGCGTTACGCACCGAGATGCGCACGCGGAGCATCTAGGACGATCCGGCAATATCGGTTGTTTGTGGCTGGCCCAATCCCCGCCACCGAAACGAACTGCCAGCGCGTGCATTGCTTGGACATGCATAGGTCACTCATGTTCCGACCGGCTCGACTCATTCCGAGAGCAGGTGTGCGCTGTTATCGTTCTGACCATGTTCACTCTGTGACGGCGATCACTGTGAGTAGCCAGCCATCACGAGAGGAACCCCTGTGTCTACTGACCTGCTGACCCTTCACCTGCCGCCGACCCACTCCGCTGACCACGCCCCTGGAAGCCTCGAGCTCCGAGGACTGGACGCGGGGACGGCCGATGACCTGGCCCGGTGCTACCTCGCCGCCTACCCACCGGGCGTCGCCGCCTCCGACCTGGCCGAAGCGCGGGAGGAGATGGAGGCGACCTTCCGCGGCGACTACGGGGAGCTGCGCGCCGACGCGAGCGCCTCGGCGTGGGTGGACGGCCGCCTGGCCGGGGCGATCATGGTGGTCACCCACTCGATCTGGGACGCGGACCTCGCGGGGCCGTTCATCATTGACCTCTTCACCGATCCCGCCGCGCGCGGGAAGGGGGTCGGGCGCGCCCTGGTGCAGCACGCCGTCGACGTCTGCTCCGCCGCCGGCGACCCCGCCCTGAGTCTGCGCTTCGGCGAGGGCACCTCCGAGGCGGCCATGGGGATCTACCAGAAACTTGGATTCCAGCCCGTCGATTAGGCAGATTCGGTCGTTAGTGACGAGGGGCCCTGCCATGCGCCGTGTGCGCCACCTCCGGCCCTGCCCCCCGCCGCACGGCCCGCCACAACCAACCCGCCAGAGCGGCAGCCGCCCGTACGTTTCGGGCGATCCCCGGGACCCGCGGGGGCGCCCACCTGGACACCCAGTGTCACCCCGGCCGGATCCCGCCCGATATGCGAAGAGTTCCCCGCGCGTCGTGGGGAACTTTGCCTGCATCTCGACAGCAAAGGCCCTTGCCCACCGATCCGCGTCGTGACATAGTTCACCCCATGATGCAGCAGAAGTGACCCCGTGGGTCCGACGACCCACCACCGGCCCTCCCCGCGCGCCCGTCTCGAGCACGGCTCGACGGGTGCCTCTGCGCCCACCCCTTTCTGCAGAAAGCAGTCACCGCATGCCTGACATCATCGAATTCCCCCTGCCCGCCTCGTCGGACGACCCCCACTGGCGGGCCTACTGCCACCTCGGAGACGAGTACAACCACGAGCTGATCGGCACGACCGAGTGGGACGAGACCCCCAGGGACGCGCTCATCCAGGCCGCCGCCGAGACCGACCACACGCAGCGCCGCTACCTGGCGTACGTCGACGGCGAGGCGGTCGGCTACGCCCGCGTCCTGATCAACCACGTCGACGACCCTGACGCGGCCGCCCTCAACGTCTACGTCCACCCGCGGCACCGCGGACGCGGCCACGGCCGGGCACTGGCCGAGCGGCTCGTCCTGGACACCGCCGGCCTCACCCGTTTCGAGACCTGGCCGCTGACGCCGCCGCCGGTGGCCGGGCAACGGGCGCTCACCCCGCCCAACGGCGCCGGCGCGGTGCCCGCCGAGCATCCGGGTGTGCGTCTCGCCCAGTCCTACGGCTTCGCGCTCGCCCAGATCGAGCGGGTGAGCCGGTATGACTTCGCCGATCCGGGGATCGACCCCGCCGTCGCCCTGGCCGAGGCCGAATGCGTCTCGTCGGACTACGAGCTCCACGCCTGGGAGGGCGCGGCCGACGCGTCCCTGCAGGACGACCTCGCCGTCCTCAAGGCCCGCATGGCCACGGACGTGCCCTCCGGGGAACGCACAGTGGTCGAGCAGGTCTGGGATGCGGCCCGCGTGCGTCGCATGGACGAGCAGATCCTCACGACCGGCCGGCTCTTCCGCGCGGTGGCGCGGCACCGTGCCACCGGTCGGATCGTCGCCCTGAGCGAGCTGGTGGCGCCCCGCTCGCGCCCGGATGGGCTCATCGACCAGTGGGACACCATCGTGCTGCCCGAGCACCGCGGCCGCCGCCTCGGCATGCGCGTGAAGGCGGCGAACCTCGTCGCCGTCCGAGACGCGCTGCCCGAGGCCCGCGCGATCATCACGTGGAACGCCGAGGAGAACCGGCACATGCTCGACGTCAACGAGGCGCTGGGCTTCCGGCCTGTGCTGGCCGAGGCGTCCATGGAGGCGTCGACACCGCTGCGACGTCGCTGACGGCCCGCGACCTCGGCGCCGCCTCACCCCCGCTCGAGCGTCCGCTGGGCCGCCTCCCGCACCGCCCGTGTGAGCCGCACCAGGCGCGTCACGGGCAGTGTGGCCGCCTGCCAGTAGAGGGGCACGAGGACGTCGTCGAGCCCGGGCACGCGGGCCAGCCGGCCGGCGCGCACGTCCTCGACGGCCTGGGCGTCCACGAGCATGCCCCACCCCAGGCCGGCCCGGACGGACCGGTGGAACCCGTCGAACGACGGCGCCAGGTGCGTGGGCGGGGCGACGTCCAGCCCGGCGTCGCTCAGCGCGAGGCGCTGCAGGTCGTCCTTCGCGTTGTAGCGCATCATGGGCATCGCGCGGAGGTCGACGACGTCGCCCGCCGCGTGCCGCGCGAGCAGGGCGGGCGAGGCGAGCGGGACGTAGCGCGTGCTCCCCAGCGGCTCTGCCGCGCACCCCTGGACCGGCTGCGGCTCCGTGGTGACGGCGGCCAGCACCTCGCCGCGCCGGAGCAGCACCTGGCCCACCTCCCGCTCCAGGGCGCGGATGCGCTGGCTGACCGCGGAGGCGCTGACGCCGAGCTCGTACGCGGCCGCTTCGAACGAGCCCTCGTCGGCGATCGCACGCAGCGCCTGCAGCTGATCCAGGTTCATGAAGCAGAGCTTAGGCACCTGCAGTTCTCTTCGTTTGGCTCAGGCCCGGCCGGGCTCTAGCGTCCTCACCCATGTGGACCCTCGCCGGCACCGGCCTGCTCACCGGACTCGCCCTCATCGTCGCCATCGGCGCCCAGAACGCCTTCGTGCTCCGCCAGGGCGTGCGCCGGGAGCATGTGGGCGCCGTCGTGCTGGTGTGCATGGCCTCGGACGCCGTGCTGATCCTGGCCGGGACCGCCGGGGTGGGCGCGCTCGTGCAGGCCGTGCCGTGGCTGCTCGAGGTGCTGCGCTGGGGCGGCGCCCTGTACCTGCTCTGGTTCGCGGTCTCCTCCCTGCGTGCCGCGCTGCGCCCGCAGGGGCTCGTGGCCGAGCAGGCGCCGCGGACCGCGGGCTCGGTCGTCGCCACCACGCTCGCACTGACCTGGCTCAACCCGCACGTCTACCTGGACACCGTGGTGCTGCTGGGCAGCCTCGCCAACCAGCACGGTCCCGACGCGCGGTGGGTCTTCGCCGCCGGCGCCGTCGCCGCCTCGGTCCTGTGGTTCACCGCGCTCGGCTACGGCGCGCGCCTGCTGGCCCGGGTGCTCGCCGACCCGAAGGCGTGGCGCGTGGTGGACGTGGTGATCGCGGTGGTCATGGCGGTGCTCGCGGTCCGGCTCATCGCCGGTTCCGGCGTGTGGGGGTGAGCCGACAGACGCCGGTTCTGGCGTCGGGCTGAATCAAGGTCGCTCAACGTCGACCCGCCAGAGCTGGGCTCGTGCGGCCTCCGCGAACAGGGGTGCACCGCACGGCACCAGCCGCTCAAGGACGTCCCTGACGGTCAACGGAGGATTCCGTGTCGCGCCCGCTTGGGCTGCGAGGGCCGTCATCACTCGAGCCGGGTCCAGGTCGAGCTGGTTCATGAAAAACTCATCCGGACTCTGCACCTCGATGTCGAAGGACTCAACGACCTCCCGCGGGAAGTCCTTCAGATTCGCCGTGACGATCAGGTCAGCACGTCCCTGGATCGCGGCGGCGACCACATGCCGATCATCGGGGTCCGGAAGATCGATCCCGGGCACGAGCTGCTCCCACCCCTCGACCCGCGCGTCGTCGAAGGCGGCGTCCATGACCCCGGCACGGTGACGCGCCGCCCCCGACGCACGCATGTCTGGATGCATCGCTTCCAGTGCGCGCACCGTCTCGTCGAGGATCCGCCCGCTCCATACCGGCCGATAGAGGCCCGCCTCGGCCAGATGCAGCAAGGTGTCCGCTTGGGCGATGGGCACGAGGACGCACGCGTCGAGCACCGCGCTGAAGCGCGCCACTACCCGCGCTCACCCCGGAGGTCGGCGCGAGCCTGACGCAACGCCTCGCGGTAGGACTCCGCCTTCTGGTCGTAGAGCCCCGCAGACGAGGCCTCCCCTACGAGGTCGCTCAGCGAGGCACGCCGCTCCCCGCGCTTCCGCTGCTGATAGGACACGACGTCTTGGAGCCGGATGCGTCGGTGCCGACCACCGGTCGTCCTCTCGTACGGCAACGCGCCCTCCTCGAGCAGCCTCACCAGCGTGGGACGACTGATGCCGAGGAAGTTCGCCGCCTCTTGTGTCGTGAGCAGCTGGTCGACGGGTGCCACCGTGATGGCCTTGCCCACCCGCATCGCCTCGACGACGTCCCGCAGGACGTTGAAAGCCTCTGGCGGCAGGGGGACCTTCTGGCCGTCAGGGCCGACCAGGGCGGCCGGCTGCGTCAGGCCGTCGAGGAACCTGCCGAGGTCGAGCATCTCCTCGAGGTCCGTCGGCGGCAGCACCGTGTGCTTGTCATTCACCGTCGCAGTCATGGAACAAGACTACCCGCGAAAAAGAAAAATTCGCAGTCCCCTCCCGCCTCCGCTTCCCCGCCCCGGGACACTGTGTCAGCCGCGCGCGTAGGCGAGCGACTCCTCGATGATCCCGACGACGACGGCCAGCTCCGCCTCGTCCCGCGGACCGTAGAGCATCCACTCCGTGCCGAAGTCCGCGTAGCCATGCGGTTCGAGCCATCCGAGCTCGGTCAGACGAACGCCGCGCTCGGGCGCCAGGACGAGGTGCACTGACGTGTCGTCCACCCCATGCAGGTGCACCGGCTCCCAGCGCCGGCCTGGTGAGAGGTTGACCTCCGGGGTGCGCTCCTCCGGCCGGCCTGTCAGGTGGACGGCGCGCGACGTTGCTGGCGAGACGGTGCTGTGGCCCTCCTCGACGCCGTCGAGGGCGAACACCGCAGCGACCAGACGGCCCCACAGCTCCGGCGATGATCGCTGATCAAGCTGTCGGTGGGGCCCCTCGGTCGACGTCGCGGGACGACTGCCCGGCCGGGGATCGTCAGCGGTGAGCCGGACACGGGGGCTCGCATCAGGATCCATGCAGACGATCCTGACGGGGCCCCGCCGGCCAGGCAAGGCCATCAGGCCCCCCTCACTCCCCGCCCAGCTCCTCCCGGAGGATCCGCGCGCCGGCCACGAGCGCGGCGGTCTTGTCCCGCGCCACGGAGCGAGCCAGCGGCGCCATGCCGCAGTTGGTGCTCGCGATCAGCTTGTCCGCGTCCACGAACTCGAGGGTCTCCCGGAGGGTCGCCGCGACCTCCTCGGGCGTCTCGATCTCGTCGCTCGCCACGTCGATCGCGCCGACCATCACCTTCTTGCCGCGCAGCAGGCCGATGAGCTCCGCCGGCACCCGGGAGTGGTGCCGCTCCAGGGCGATCGTGTCGATCGTGGACTCGCGCAGCAGCGGGAACGACGTCTCGTACTGGCGCCACTCCTCCCCGAGCGTGGCCTTCCAGTCGTTGTTCGCCTTGATCCCGTAGCCGTAACAGATGTGCACGGCCGTCTCACACGTCAGGCCCTCGGCCGCACGCTCGAGCGTCGCCACGCCCCAGTCGCGGACGTCGTCGAAGAACACGTTGAACGCGGGCTCGTCGAACTGCACGACGTCGACGCCCACCGCCGCCAGCTCCCGCGCCTCCTCGTTGAGGATGCGCGCGAACTCCCACGCGAGCTTCTCGCGGCTGCCGTAGTGGCGGTCGGCGAGGGTGTCGATCATGGTCATCGGCCCGGGCAGGGTCCACTTGATGGGCCGGTCCGTCCGCGCGCGCAGGGCCTTCGCGTCGTCCACGAACACCGGCGCCGGCCGGCCCACCTCCCCGACGACGGTCGGCACGCTCGCGTCGTACCGGTCGCGGATCCGCACCGTCTCGCGCCGGTCGAAGTCCACACCGCCGAGGTGCTCGATGAACGTGGTGACGAAGTGCTGGCGGGTCTGCTCGCCGTCGCAGACGATGTCGATGCCCGCACGCTCCTGATCGGCCACGGCGAGGGCGAGCGCGTCGAGCTTGCCCTCGCGCAGCTGCTCCCCCTCGAGCTTCCAGGGCGACCAGAGCGTCTCCTCCTCGGCGAGCCAGCCGGGCTTCGGCAGGCTGCCGACGAGGGCGGTGGGGATCAGGGTGGTCATCGGGTCTCCTCGTTGTCTCGTGCGGCGTGGGCGGCGGCCCAGCGCTCCAGCAGGTCGCGGTGCGGGCCCACGAAGTGCTCCTGCGTGTACTCCCCCTGCTCCCGGCCGAGGCGGGCCCGCTCCTCGCGGTCGTAGGCGATCCGGGTCTGCGAGAAGTCGCCGTGGTCCAGGCGCGGCCGGTACACCTCGCCGGCCCCGGCGTTCGCGTTGTAGATCTCCGGCCGGTAGATCCGCTGGAAGGTCTCCATGGTGGCGATCAGCCCGGCCAGGGAGAGGTTCGCGTGGTCGTTGAGCAGGTCGCCCCGCGAGTAGAACGCCAGCGGCGCCACGGCCCCGCGCGGCAGGAAGCACCGGATCCCCAGGCCCATCCGGCCGAAGTAGCGGTCCGTGCGGGAGGGTTCGTCCTGGCGGTACTCGACCCCGAGCACCGGGTGCTCGTTCGTCAGCCGCCGGTAGGTGCGGCTCGTGGACACGCTGATGCAGATCACGGGCGGCTGCGGGAACCGCTCCCGGTACGCCTGCGAGTCCAGCAGGTGCCGGAACAGCCGCCCGTGCAGGTCGCCGAAGCCGTCGGGCTCCTCGGTCCCCGGCGACGTCACCGCGTGCGCGGGCAGCACCACCGAGAAGTCGTGGTCGCGGACGTAGGAGGAGAAGTTGTTCCCCACACTGCGGCCGAGCACGGCGCCCGTCGCACGCTCGACCACCCGCACGTCGAGCATCTCCATGAGCGGGAAGTCGACGTCCGCGCCGTCGTCGGCGGTGAAGTGCACGTCGATCGAGACGATCTCGATCCGCGCCGTGTAGCGGTCCCGCTCCGGGTTGTCCCAGGGGGCGAGGTCGTTGAGGCGCCCGTCGATCATGGCCAGGGCGGCGCGCAGGTTCTCCCGCCGGTCCGTGCCGCGGGCGAGGTTCGCGAAGTTCGTGGTGGCGCGCGTGCTGGCGGCGGGCGTGTAGTCCTCGTCGAACGGCGTGGTGTGGATGCTGAACGTCAGGTCGTCCACGCGGGTGGGCGCGGTGCTCGGGACAAGGGTGGCGTGGCTCATCGGGTCCTCTCCGGGGTGCGGGCGCGGGTGGTGAGGCTGTATCTTATACACTTCTGACGCTGCCGACGACCGCATAAGTATAAAAATCCGGGGCTGCCGGCTCAACTTACAAAAAAGAGCAAGGAGGGCGAGCTGGTAGTCAGAAAAAAAGCTAAAAATGTACA
>NZ_VIGS01000074.1:0-8458 GCF_006704135.1 Micrococcus sp. R8502A1 | reverse complement strand
TAGTGTCGTCTTGTGTAGGGCAAAAACGAATGGTAGGCGTCGTCTGAAGCGTATAAGAGAGGGGATCGACGACGTCGGGCGGGTCCCCACTGTAGTGGGCCGGGCTGGACGGGCCCCGGGAGAGTTCCCGGTCAGGCGCGCCGGTCGCCGTCCACGTGGAAGGCCAGGTCCTCGACGCCGGGGAAGGACTCGATCTCCTGGAACGCGTCCCAGGCGTCGCTGTCCGCCTCGGCGTCCGCGGGCAGGGTCACCGTCAGGGCGCCGATCTCCCCGTCGATCACCTGCAGGCGCAGCTCGAGCTCGTGTCCTCCGGCGGATCCGGAGGCGAAGCGGCCGCGGACGGGCCAGACGCAGTCGTTCGGCACCGCGCGCCGGACGTCGTCGTCGGTCTGGACGACGAGCGGCACCCAGTCCGGGACCTCGCCGGCTTCACGGATGGCCTCGGCCACCGATGCGACGGTGCGCGCGTGCGGCAGCTGGGAGCGCAGCGCCTCAGCCCCGGGCAGGTCCCGGCCCTCGGCCAGCGCCGGGTCGAGCAGGGTCTCGAGCAGCACGCGCACCTCGACCGGCAGCTCGGCGGTGGCCTCCGGCTCGACCTCGTCGACCGGGTCCTCGTCCAGGCCGGCGGGTCCGGTGACGGCGAGTTCGACGGCGTCGCGGCGGGTCCGGCGGGCGTCCTCGTTGGCCAGCAGCATCGCCAGGGAGGCCGCTGCGGCCAGCGCGACGCGCGGGGCGGGGACGCCGACCCGCTGGAGCCCGCGCACCAGGGCACCGTCGATCCGGTCGTTCAGGCCGGTGGCACGCAGCGTGACCGCCGCGACCGCGCCGCCGACGGCCAGCCCGCCGAGCCCGCGCAGGGCACGCGCGGCGGGGGAGGGGGCCACCTCGCCGTCGGCGATCGCGGCGGTGTGGAGGGCGTTGGCGGTCTCGGCCGCGAGGACCGTGCCGCTGACGGCGGCCTCGAGCTCTGCGAGGGCCCGACGCTCGCGCCCTCGGCGGGCGTGCGGATCCAGCAGGGTGAGCCCGCCGACCGCGGCCGCCGCCGCCAGCCCGTAGAGCCGGCCGCCCGGGGCGAGGGCGCGCTGGCGCAGCGCGGGGAAGACGGCCTCGACGCCGTCGACGGGAACGGACGACGCCGAGTGGTGGACCTCGCCGGGGGCGGAAGGGGCGGGGGAGGGGAGCTTCATGCCCCCAGTGTGGCGCACCGCCCGGCTCAGGACGAGTCAGCGGCCCACGTGCGCGCTCAAGCGGAGCGCAGGCCGCCCTGCCACAGGGCGGCGAACGGCGTGCGGCCCTCCACCGCCTGCGCGATGCCGGCTCGCACGAACTCCTTGGCGCGGCGCGCGGCCTCGAGCGTGGTGGCACCCTTGGCCAACTCGGCGGTGACGGCGGCGGCGAGCGAGCAGCCCGCACCAGAGACGCCGGACTGGCCGATCTTCGGGGCGGAGAGCACCTCCACGGTGTCCCCGTCCACGAACACGTCCACGGCGTCCGGGCCGGGCAGGTGCATCCCGCCCTTGGCCAGGACGGCCGCGCCGGAGATCTCGTGGATGCGCCGAGCGGCCGCCGTCAGGTCCTCGACCGAGCGCACGGTCATGCCGGAGAGCTGCTCCGTCTCGAAGTGGTTCGGGGTGGTGAAGGTGGCCAGCGGCAGCAGCTCGGCCTTGAGCGCCTGGTCCGTGTCCAGGGCGTGGCCCGGCTCCTGGCCCTTGCAGATGAGCACGGGGTCCAGGACCACGTGGTCCCACTCGGCGCGGCGCAGGGCCGCGGCCGAGGTGCGGATGACCTCCGGGGAGCCCTGCATGCCCAGCTTCACGGTGCGCAGCCGCTCCGGGTAGTCGCCCTGGATGGCGTCGAGCTGCTGCTGGAGGATCTCGGTGGGCACGGGGAAGAAGCGGTGGTTCCAGTCGTCCTCCGGGTCGAAGGAGACGATGCAGGTCAGCGCCACGATGCCGAAGACGCCGAGTTCCTGGAACGTCTTGAGGTCGGCCTGGGCGCCGGCGCCGCCGGTGGCCTCGGACCCGGCGATGGTCAGGGCGAGCGCGGGGGCGGAGGCGGAGTGCTGGGGGGAGTGAGCGGTCTGGGGCATGCGCCCATGGTAGGACCGACCCCGGACGGGAAGCGCCCGACGGCCGGCGGTGTTCACCGGGGAACGAGGGTCCTCGGACCCGGAGCGTCCGCCCGGGCGCCCCGAGCGACCCGCGAAGGACGGGGACGGACGTGCTCGAGTTCCTCACCGGCACGGGCCTGGCCACCTCGGCCGGGCTCAACGCCTACATCCCCCTGCTCGCCCTGGGTCTGCTGGACCGGTTCACGGGGCTCGTCGACCTGCCCGCGGGGTGGACGTGGCTCTCCGCCGACGCCTCCCTCTGGATCCTCGGCGCCCTGCTCGCGCTCGAGCTCGTCGCGGACAAGATCCCCGGGGTGGACGCGGTCAACGACGTCGTCCAGACGGTCGTGGGAGCCGACACGGTCACGGTGGGGGCCGCCGCGCCCGTGCTCTCGGCGGCCGAGGACGTCTCGGCGGCCGGCCTCGTCGCGGCCGCGCTGTTCCTGCCGGTGCTGGTCGCCGTGCTGGTGGTCGCCGTCGTCGTGGGCCTGTGGCTGCTGGCCCGGCGGTTCCGCGCGCGGCGGACGCGAGGCCGTGCCGCGGCCGTGCCGGGTGGACCAGAATGGACGGCATGATCCTCATCAACCTGAAGTTCACCGTCCAGCCCGAGCGTGCCGACGAGTGGATGGACGCCGTCGCGAAGTACACCGCGGACGTGCGCTCCGAGCCCGGCAACCTGTTCTTCGAGTGGTACCGCCCGGTGGAAGGCGGCCCGAACGAGTACTTCCTGCTCGAGGGGTTCACGGACGAGGGTGCGCAGGCCCACGTCGCGTCCCCGCACTTCCAGGAGGGCCTGGACGCGATGCGCCCGCTGCTGGCGAGCACGCCCCAGATCATCTCCGAGCAGGTCGGTGCGGAGGGCTTCGGCCCGATGGGCGAGCTGCAGATCGACTGAGCCCGCCCCCGGCCGGAGGAGGCGACGGCGCCCGCGTCACGAGCGTGACGCAGGGCGCCGTCCCTGTATCCGGGGTCACACCCTGGCTACGGTGAGCGCATGAGCGCCGAGCAGAACAGCATCCAGACCCCCGGCTACCGCGCCGCCCACGTCCCCGCCGGCCAGGATCTCGGTCACCGCTGGTCCACCCGCGAGGCCGATCACGACGATCCGGCGGACCGCCGCGCCGTCCGCCAGATCGCCGAACTCGCCTTCGCGTCCACGGCCGAGGCCGACCTCGTCGAGGAGCTCGCCGGCGGCGCGGAGGGCTGGCTGCCCCAGTACTCCCTCGTGGCCATGACGGCCGCGATCCCCGGCACGGACCTGCAGTCGGACCCGATGGGCTACGGCACCCTGGTCCGGGCCCACATCGACGACGCCGAAGTGCTCGCCCTCGCCCCTCACGGCGTCCTGCCCGAGCATCAGGGCGAGGGCGCCGGCACCGCGCTCGTCAACGCCCTGCTGCAGAAGGCGCAGGCCGACGGCGAGGAGGTCGTGGTGGTCTACGGCTGGCCCGAGTACTACGCGAAGTTCGGCTTCCACCGGGCCTCCGAGCACGGCGTGCACGCGGCCTTCGCCCGGCAGCCCGAGGCGCTGCAGGTCCTCACGCTCCAGGACGGGGCCGAGGTGCCGGCCGGCGAGTTCCGCTACCCGCCCGCGTTCGGGGCGGAGAACGCGCAGGTCGCCGGCCGCTGAGGGCGGGGCGTCAGCCCAGGAGTCGGCGCACGGCGGCGAGCGTTCGTTCGGCCTCGGCCGGCTCGGCCGTGAGCCGCGCGATGACCTCCGCGAGGTCCGCGCGCAGGCCGGCCTCGGCGTCGTCGGCCGGGGCGTGGAGCCACGCCCGCAGGGCGCGGTTGTGGACGGCCACCACGGCCGCCGCCAGCCCGACGGCGACCCCGCCGCGCGCGGGCGTGTCCGGCAGGGCCGTGGCGAGCCAGCCGGAGAACAGCTCCGTGTAGCGGTGCGAGGTGAGCAGCTCGCGCGTGCGCAGCGACTGGGAGCCGCGCAGCAGGCGGGAGCGCGCCCGGGCCCGGTCCGGATCGGCGGTGTGATGCCGGAAGACCTGGAGGACCGCCTCCTCCAGGGCCTCCCGCACGCCGAGGGAGGTGCCGCGCAAGAAGTCGTCCAGGCGGGCGAGCAGCGCCGCGTGGTCGGCGAAGACCACCTCCTCCTTCCCGCCGAGGTGGCGGAAGAAGCTGGCCCGGCTCATGCCGGCCTGGCGGGCGAGCTGGTCGGCCGTGACGGCGTCGTAGCCCTCGCGGTCCAGCAGGTGGATCAGGGCGGTGAGGGTGTCCTCGGCGGGCGTCGTCATGCGGGCCATGGTGCCACGGGCGCGGAGAGGAGGTGAGACTGCGTCTGATTCTGTGAGATGGCGTGTCAGTCGGTGTAGGGTGATGACGGACACACCCATCTCTCCGACCCCGCCCGGGAGGCCACCATGACCGAGACCCTGCCCACCGTCGAGCCCGAGTACGACGTCGCCACGCCGCTGGACACCGACTTCTACCTCGCGCTCGCGGACGTCTCCGACGCCGAGAAGGACGTGTGGCGTCGGGCCCGCGCCTTCGCGCTCGAGCCGGACGTGCTGCCCCGGATCCGGGAGGCGTGGGACCGTCACGAGTACCCGCTCGACCTCGTGGCCCGCCTGGGCCAGGCCGACCTGCTGCGCGACGGCGTCCCCGTGGACGGGCTGCCCGAGATCTCCCGCGTGGCCGCGGGCCTGGCCATGATGGAGCTCTCGCGCCTGGACGGCTCGATCGCCACGATGACGGGCGTGCAGGGCGGTCTGGCCATGCGCTCGATCCAGCTGTGCGGCAGCGAGGAGCAGCGCGCCGAGCACCTGCCGGCCATGGCGCGCGGCGAGCTCTACGGCGCCTTCGCGCTCACGGAGCCGACCCACGGCTCCGACTCGGTCTCGCTGGAGACCCGCGCCGAGCGCGTCGACGGCGGCTGGCGGCTGCACGGGCACAAGAAGTGGATCGGCAACGGGGCCGCCGGCGGGGTGACCGTGGTGTGGGCGCGCAGCGCCGAGGACGAGAAGGTCCGCGGGTTCATCGTGCGCCAGGAGTCCGAGGGCTACACGGCCGAGGTCATCAAGGGCAAGGTCGCGCTGCGGGCCATCGACCAGGCCCACATCACCCTCGACGGCGTGTTCGTGCCCGACGCCGACGTCCTGCCCGAGGCCCGCTCCTTCAAGGACACCTCCCGCGTCCTCTTCGCCACGCGCGTGGGGGTCGCGTGGTCCGCCCTCGGGAAGGCCGTGGGCTGCTACGAGGCGGCGGTGCACTACGCGGGGCAGCGCGTCCAGTTCGGCCGACCGCTGGCCGCCGCCCAGAGCGTGCAGACCCGCCTGGCCGAGATGCTCTCCCAGCTCACCCAGGTGCAGCTGCTCGTGCTGCGTGCGACCCGGCTCGAGGACGAGGGACGGCTCACCGGGCCGATGGCGTCCATGGCCAAGTACTCGGCGACGCGCGCCGCGCGGTCCATCGCCGCGAACGCGCGCGACCTGCTCGGTGGCAACGGCATCCTCATCCAGAACGAGGTGGCCCGCCACTTCGCGGACATCGAGGCGATCCACACCTACGAGGGCACCGAGACCGTGCAGGGGCTGATCATCGGCCGCGAGATCACGGGGGTCGGCGCGTTCGTGTGAGATGACGCGAGCGGGGGCGGCGGCGTGAGCCAGAGATTTCTGCTGGTGCGCACGCCCCCCTGCCGCCGATTCGTCTGGCTCGGCGGCCGATTCATCTGGCTCACGCAGGCAGAGGGAGCCGCAGGTGGGCGGCGAGGTCGCGCAGCAGGGCGTCGAGGCCGCGCCGAGTGACGACGCTGGCGGTCACGCGCAGCACGATCCACCCCTCGGCCTGCATCCGGCGGTCGCGCTCGATGTCACGGCGCCACTGCCGCGGGTCAGTCCGGTGATGATCGCCCTCGTACTGCACGCAGACGCGGGCCTCGCGCCACACCAGGTCCGGCCGGACGGTGGACCCGTCGCTCAGCATCAGCAGCGGATTCACCTCCGGCTCCGGCACACCCGCGTCGGCCAGCGCCAGCCGCAGGAGTGTCTCGGCCCTCGAATCCGCGCCGTTCCTGAGCAGCGGCAGGGCCGCTCGCAGGGTCCGCGTCCCTCGCCGCCCACGGACCCGCAGCACCTCCGCCTCCAGATCACGCACGGTGCACCGTGGATGCTCGCCGGGGCGACGCCGGCCCGCCGGGCCGTCAGTCCGTTGCAGCAGGCTGTCCCCGGCGGCGACGACGTCGGCCAACGGCAGGCCCAGCTGCGCCAGCGCCGCCCAGGTGGCGGCCGGCGTCGTGATCCGCACCCCGGCACGCACCAGCACGGGGTCCTGCGGGTGCAGTTCATGCCCGACGACGCCGCTGCGGCGCGGCGCCCCGCCCTCGGCCCGCGTGCGCGCCAGATGGATGGGGCCGCGTTCCCACTGCCGCGGCAGCCACATCCCCCAGAGGCGAGCGGCGGTGGCGTGGGTGGCCGCGGTGCCGGGGTTCGTCCGCTGGAGGGCGCGGACGACGTCGGCCAGTGAGGGCTGACCCCCGGCGGTGTGCCGCAGCCCGTGGTGCGGGGCGTCGAATCGGGGGCCGCGCAGCTGCGAGGCCGTCAGGCCGGCCTGCAGCCCCGCGGCGACCGGGAAGACGGGGCTGGGGGCGGCGTCGTGGTGCGGAGGAGGGGCGACCATGCCGCCAGCCTCCCCTTCCACCAGCGGACCCGGCGCCGCGACCGCGAGGGCCGTGGAGGGCGAGCTGCGCCCGCGGCCCTGTGCAGGAGCCGCTGAATCGTCTGGCTCACGTCCCCCACGCGTCCGCGCGGCGCTGAGCCAGACGAATCGGTCGTGACAGCCCCCTCAGAACAGCAGAAACGTCTGGCTCGCGCCCGTCGCAGCGTGCTGGCTCCCCCCCCGCAGCGTGCCGGCGCACCCAGCACCCCTCAGCCCTTCGGGGCGTAGTACCGGCCGAGGGTCTCGGCCTTGAGCTCGGCGAGCGTGCCATCCTGCATGGCCGCGCGGATCCGGTCCACGAGCGAGACCGTGAACCGCTCGTTGTGGATGGAGAGGAGCGTGTGCGCCACCATCTCCTTCGCCTTGAACAGGTGCCGCAGGTACGCGCGGGAGTAGTGGGCGCACGTATAGCAGTCGCACTCGGGGTCCAGCGGGCCGAAGTCGCGGCGGTACTTCGCCCCGGGCAGGTTGTAGCGCCCGTCGCGGGTGTAGAACGCGCCGGTGCGGGCCACACGGGTGGGGGAGACGCAGTCGAAGGTGTCGGCGCCGTTCTCGACGGCGGTGAACAGGTCATCGGGTTCGGAGATGCCCAGCAGGTGGCGCGGCTTGTCCTCGGGCAGCTCCTGCGCGCACCAGCCCACGATGGTCCCGAGGTTCTCCTTCTCCAGGGCCCCGCCGACGCCGTAGCCGTCGAAGCCGGACGCCACGCCGTCGAGCTCCCCCGCGGCCGGGAACTCGGCCCGCATCGCCGCGAGGTCGCGGCAGGCCTTGCGGCGCAGGTCCTCGTACTGGGCGCCCTGGATCACGCCGAACAGCGCCTGGTACGGCCGCGCCGCGCGGACCCCGGTGAGGCGGGCGTGCTCGTCGAGGCAGCGCTGGGCCCAGCGGCGGGTGCGCTCGAGCGCCTCCTCCTGGTAGCCGCGGGAGTTGTGCAGGGTGGTCAGCTCGTCGAAGGCGAACATGATGTCCGCGCCGAGGTTGTGCTGGATGCCCACGGACACCTCGGGGGTGAACCGGTGTCGGTCCCCGGTGAGGTGGGACTTGAACCAGACGCCGTCGTCGTCGACGTTGGCCAGGCGCTCCTTGCCGGGGGCGACGGCGTCGTCGGCGCCCTGCCCCTCGGGCGCGCCGGGGCCCTTCATGTCGATGACCTTCTTGAATCCCGAGCCGAGGCTCATCACCTGGAAGCCGCCCGAGTCCGTGAAGGTCGGCCCGGGCCAGTTCATGAACGCGCCGAGGCCGCCGGCCTCGTCCAGGAGGTCGTCACCGGGCTGCAGGTACAGGTGATACGCGTTGGCCAGCAGCGCCTGCGCGCCGAGCTCCGCCATGGACTCGGGCAGCACCGCCTTCACCGAGGCCTGCGTCGCGACGGGGATGAACGCCGGCGTCTGGATCCGCCCGTGCGGGGTGGTGATGACGCCGGTGCGGCCCAGTCCGGCGCCGTCCGCAGTGGTGGGCGCCCCGTCCGCGGCCTCGGCCCGATGGGTCACCTCGAAGCCGAAGTGGGAGGGGCTGTCTCTTATACACATTCTGACGCTGCCGACGATCGCATAAAAAAAAAAAAAAAAAAAGGAGAGAGTCATGGCGTAAAGATATAGCATAAGCAATATATAAACTACGAGGAAGAAAGATACTGGGGAGGATAGATGAGTGATGGCTACAGATGACGAGAAGAGATGA
>NZ_VIGS01000073.1:0-8622 GCF_006704135.1 Micrococcus sp. R8502A1 | reverse complement strand
AATATGAGGCTCTACACTGGTTTATTCTGGGTGCAGCTGAGCCGACGAAGATCGCCACTCACGCGATAGTCGGCAGCGTCATATGTGTCGAAGGGCCAGCCCCCCTGCCGCGCGTGGGGATCGGCACCGACGTGCACGCGTGGGCACCCGAGGACGCCCCCCGGCCCCTGTGGCTCGGCGGCATCCACTGGCCCGGCGAGCGGGGCGTGGCCGCGACCTCGGACGGGGATGTGGCCGCCCACGCGGCGTGCAACGCCCTGCTCTCCGCCGCCGGCCTCGGCGACCTCGGCGCCGTGTTCGGCGTCGACCGGCCCGAGATGGCGGACGCCTCCGGCGCGGACATGCTCCGCGAGGTGCTGCGCCTGCTGACGGAGGCGGGCGTCGCCGTCGGGAACGTGGCGGTCCAGGTGGTCGCACCCCGGCCCAAGGTGGGCACGCGCCGCGCGGAGATGGAGGCCGCCCTGTCCGCCGCCCTCGGCGGGGCCCCCGTGTCCGTCTCCGCCGCCACGACGGACCGGCTGGGCTTCATCGGGCGCAGGGAGGGGCTGGTGGGGATCGCGACCGCGCTCGTCGTCCCCGCGGCCTGAGCCCGCGTCGGCGCACCGACTAGGCTGGCAGAGCCCCGTCAGGACCCCGCCCCTCCGGAAGGACCGCGCCCCCCATGGCCCAGCGCTTCTACGACACCCGCACCGCGCAGATCCGGGACTTCGAGCCCCTCGTGCCCGGCGAGGCGTCGGTGTACTACTGCGGGGCCACGGTGCAGGGCATGCCGCACGTGGGCCACGTGCGCAGCGCGATCGTGTTCGACATCCTCATCCGCTGGCTCGAGGCCACCGGGCTGCGCGTCACCTCGGTGCGGAACGTGACGGACATCGACGACAAGATCCTCGACCGCTCGGCCGCCTCCCACGAGGCCGGCTTCGAGGCCTCGGACCTCTATCCGGCCCGCGAGCCGTGGTGGGCCCTGGCCTACCGGTTCGAGAAGGCGTTTGACGCCGCCTACCTCGCCCTCGGCGTCCGCCGTCCCACCTACGAGCCGCGCGCCACCGGCCACGTGCCCGAGATGTTCGCGCTCATCGAGCGCCTGATGGAGCGCGGCCACGCCTACCCCGCGCAGGACGGCTCGGGAGACGTCTACTTCGACGTCCGGTCCTGGGAGCGCTACGGCGAGCTCACCCGCCAGCGCGTGGAGGACATGCAGGACGCGCCCGACGCCGACCCGCGCGGCAAGCGCGACCCCCGCGACTTCGCCCTGTGGAAGGGCGCCAAGCCCGGCGAGCCCGCCACCGCCGTGTGGGAGTCGCCCTGGGGTGCCGGCCGCCCCGGATGGCACCTGGAGTGCTCGGCCATGTCCACGAAGTACCTCGGCGCCGAGTTCGACATCCACGGCGGCGGCCTGGACCTGCGGTTCCCGCACCACGAGAACGAGCTGGCCCAGTCGGCGGCCGCCGGGGACGGCTTCGCCCGCTTCTGGCTGCACAACGGGCTCGTCACCTACGGCGGGGAGAAGATGTCCAAGTCCGTGGGCAACACGATCTCCCCCGAGGAGATGCTCGGCATGGCCCGCCCGACGGCGGTGCGCTACTTCCTGGGGCAGGCCCACTACCGCTCCCAGCTCGACTACCGGCCCGGCGCCCTCGACGAGGCCGAGGCCGCCGTCGAGCGCATTGAGGGCTTCACGGCCCGCGCCCGCGCCGCCGGCGCCGTCCCGCCCGCCCCCGACGGGGCGCTCGCGGACCGTGTGCCAGCCGCCTTCCGCGCCGCCATGGAGGACGACCTCAACGTGCCCCAGGCGCTCGCGGCCCTGCACGAGGCCGTGCGCGCCGGCAACTCGGCGCTGGCCGGGCAGGACCTCGACGCCGCGGCCGCCCGTCTGGCCGAGGTGGAGGCCATGACCGCGGTGCTGGGCCTGGACGACGTGCCCGAGGGCGACGACGCCGCGGCCGGCCCGGTGTCGGACGCCCTCGACTCGCTCGTCCGCTCGCAGATCGAGGCGCGGGCGCAGGCCCGCGCGGACAAGGACTGGGCCACCGCGGACCGCATCCGCGATGCGCTGGCCGCGGCCGGCGTCGTGGTGGAGGACGGCGCCGACGGCGCCACATGGCGCCTGGCGGACTGACACCTAGACTGGAGGGCGATCCGGCGGCGCCCCGCGTGCCGCCGCCCCCGTCCCCGGCACGCAGGAGTCCCGCCATGTCCACCGCCCCCCGCTCCGGCGGATCCCGCAAGCCCAAGGGCAAGAAGGGTCCCATGAAGGGCACCGGCGGCCACGGTCGCAAGGCGCTCGAGGGCCGCGGACCCACGCCCAAGGCCGAGGACCGGGTCTACCACAAGGCACACCGCGCCAAGCAGCTGGCCGAGCGCTCGGCCGCCAAGCGCGGCCCCGTGAAGGACCAGGTCCGCGGCCGCGTGAAGCTCACGGACGAGACGGTCTCCGGTCGCAACCCCGTGCTCGAGGCGCTGCGCGCGGGCATCCCGGCCAAGGCGCTGCACGTGGCCGTGCGCATCGAGATGGACGACCGCGTCAAGGAGGCCCTGCGCCTCTGCCTCGAGCAGGGCGTGCCGGTCCTGGAGAACACCAAGCCGGAGCTGGACCGCCTCTCCGGCGAGGCCGTGCACCAGGGCATCGTGCTGCAGATCCCGCCCTATGAGTACGCGGACGCCACGGCCCTGGCCCTCGACGCGCTCGCGAAGCACGAGAAGGGGCACCTGCGGACCCCGCCGCTGCTGATCGCGCTCGACGGCATCACCGACCCCCGCAACCTCGGCGCCATCATCCGGGCCGGCTCCGCGTTCGACGCGGACGGCGTGATCGTGCCCGAGCGCCGCTCCGTGGGCGTGACCGCCACCGCCTGGCGCACCTCGGCCGGCGCGGCCGCGCGGGTGCCCGTGGCCCAGGCCGGCAACCTGAACACCACCCTCGTCGACCTGCACAAGGCCGGCTACTTCGTGCTGGGCCTCGACGGCGGCGGGGACGTCTCCCTGCCCGGGCTCGCCCTGGCCACGGAGCCGCTCGTGCTCGTGGTGGGGGCCGAGGGCAAGGGTCTGTCCCGCAAGGTGCGGGAGCACTGCCAGCAGATCGTGTCCATCCCGATCGACTCGACGATGGAGTCCCTCAACGCCTCGATGGCGGTGGGCATCTCCCTGTACGAGATCTCGGTGCAGCGCGCCGGCGGGCGCTGACCTCCACGGCGCCCCCGCCCGGGATGACGGCCAGGCGGGGACGCGGGTGTCGCACACGGCGCCGACGCGGGCAGAGTGTCTACAGTGACGCCGATCACATGGCAGGATGTCGCGTGGACACGCCCACGTCTTGCCTGTGATGCGTGTCACCGCGCACAGTGTCTGCACTGTGTCCGACGGGCCCCCGTCGGCGAGCGCATCCCGCACCGCACCATCAGAACGAGGTCCGTCTCAGGAAGCACCGCTCCCTCCCCCTCACCGCCGCCCTCGCCCTCGCCGCCCTCGGGCTCACGGCGTGCGGCGACTCCGGCTCCGGCGGCTCCGGCTCGTCCTCCGCCGCCGGCGGCGACGGCTCCTACACCGTGGGCATCAACCAGCTCGTCTCCCACCCGGCGCTCGACGGCGCGGCCGAGGGCTTCAAGGAGGCGTTCGAGGACGCCGGCCTGGACGTGACGTTCGAGGAGCAGAACGCCCAGGGCGAGCAGGCCACGGTCACCTCCATCGCCTCCACCTTCGCCAACGACGGGGACGTGGACCTCGTGGCCGCGATCGCGACCCCCGCAGCGCAGGGCACCGCCTCGGCCGTGAAGGACAAGCCGGTCGTGTTCATGGCGGTCACCGATCCCCAGGGCGCTGAGCTCGTGGCCTCGGACGAGGCCCCGGGCGGCAACGTCACCGGCGTCTCGGACCGCAACCCGGTCAAGGAGCAGCTGCAGCTGCTCAAGGACGTGAAGCCGGACGCCACGACCGTCGGCATCGTCTACAACTCCGGCGAGGCCAACTCCAAGGTCCAGGTGGACCAGGCCAAGGAGGCCGGCAAGGAGCTGGGCCTCGAGGTCAAGGAGGCCACCATCACCAACTCGTCCGAGGTCCAGCAGGGCGTGCAGTCCCTGTCCGGCGTGGACGGCATCTACGTGCCCACGGACAACGCCGTCGTCTCGGCGCTGGAGACCGTGGTGGGCTACGGCAAGGAGCAGCGCGTCCCCGTCATCTCGGCGGACATCGACTCCGTCGAGCGCGGCGCCCTGGGCACGTACGGCATCGACTACGAGGCGCACGGCAAGCAGGCCGGCGAGATGGCCGTGAAGATCCTCAAGGACGGCGCGAAGCCGGCCGAGCTGCCCGTGGGCTACGCCGACCCGGCCAACCTGCAGCTCGTGCTGAACCCGAAGGCCGCCGAGGCCTACGGCGTCGAGATCCCCGCCGAGCTCACGGACAGGGCCGACCAGCTCGTCGAGGGCTGATCCCGCGCCTGCCCGCCTCCGCGGCGGCCCGGACCACGGGGTCCGGGCCGCCGCGGAGCACGTCGACGGCCGGCCCACCCCGTCACGCCGTCGTCCGTCCCCCTCGCACCGCCCGAAAGGCACCCACCCCATGCTGACCGCAGTGGAACTGGGTCTGATCTACGCCGTCGTCGCGCTCGGCGTGTACCTGACCTTCCGCATCCTCGACTTCCCCGACCTCACGGTGGACGGCTCGTTCACCACCGGCGCCGCCACGGCCGCCGTGCTCATCACGGGCGGCACGCCGGTGCCCCTGGCCATGCTCGCCGCCTTCGTGGCGGGCGCGCTCGCGGGCCTCGTCACCGGCCTGCTGCACACCAAGGGCCGGATCGACGGCCTGCTCGCCGGCATCCTCACGATGATCGCGCTCTACTCGATCAACCTGCGGATCATGGGCAAGGCCAACATCCCCCTGCTCGGCCAGGACACCCTGTTCACGTGGCTCGGCGACCTGGGACTGGCCCGGAACTGGGGCTCGATCCTCGTGCTCTTCCTCGGCGTGTTCGTGGTGAAGCTGATCCTCGACTGGTTCCTGCACACGGACCTGGGCCTCGCCCTGCAGGCGACCGGTGACAACGAGGAGATGATCCGCTCGTACGGCGTCTCCACGGACCGGATGAAGATCCTCGGCCTGATGATCTCCAACGGCCTCGTGGCCCTCGGCGGCTCCCTGCTGGCCATGTACCAGGGCTTCGCGGACATCTCCATGGGCATCGGCCTCATCCTCGTGGGCCTGGCGTCCGTGATCGTGGGCCAGGCCGTGTTCGGCCAGCGCACGGTCTTCTGGGCGACGCTCGCCGTGATCGTCGGTGCCGTGCTCTACCGCCTGATCATCCAGTTCGCCCTCAACGCGGGCCTGAGCCCGAACGACATGAAGCTGATCTCCGCGGCGCTCGTCGTCGTGGCCCTGCTGCTGCCGCGCTTCGGCTTCGCCACGCGCCTGGGCCTGCGCACGCGGGGCACGGCCGTGACCCCGGGGCCGGGCGCCGCCGCCCCCGCCGCATCCGTCTCCGAGGAGGCCCCCCGTGCTTGAGATCTCGCAGGTCTCCAAGACCTTCTTCCCGAACACCGTCAACGAGCGTCGCGCCCCGCAGGGCATCGACCTGCACCTGGCCGAGGGCGACTTCGTCACCGTGATCGGCTCCAACGGCGCCGGCAAGTCCACGATCCTGAACACGATCGCCGGCAAGTCCACGATCCTGAACACGATCGCCGGCAAGCTGCTGCCGGACACCGGCACCGTGGCCGTGGGCGGCAAGGACGTCACCCGCATGCCGGACCACCGCCGCGCGGCCTCCATCGGCCGGGTGTTCCAGGACCCGACGGCGGGCACGGCCCCGAACCTCACGATCGAGGAGAACATGGCCCTGGCCTGGCGACGCGGGCACGCCCGCGGGCTCTCGCGGGGCGTCTCCCGCGCCCGGCGCGCGATGTTCCGCGACGAGCTCACGAAGCTCGAACTCGGCCTGGAGAACCGCCTCACCGCCAAGGTCGGGCTGCTCTCCGGTGGCCAGCGTCAGGCGTTGAGCCTGCTCATGGCGACGTTCTCCGGACCGAAGATCCTGCTGCTGGACGAGCACACCGCCGCCCTGGACCCGTCCCGGGCGGAGCTGGTGACCCGCCTGACCCGGCAGGTGGTGGCCGAGCACCGGCTCACCACGCTGATGGTCACGCACAACATGTCCCAGGCCCTCGAGGTCGGCAACCGGCTGATCATGATGCACGACGGCCGGATCATCCTCGAGCTGGACGAGCAGGAGAAGGCCGGGCGCACCCCGGCGGACCTGCTGGCCGAGTTCGGCAAGATCAAGGGCGCCGTCGTGGACGACAAGACCATGCTGTCCTGAGCGTCCCGTCCGGCGCCCCGTCCCCGGCCCGCCCCTCCGCCCCACGGCGGGCGGGCGGGCCGGCCGTTCTCACCGGCGCGGCCGCGGGGTAGCGTCGTGGCGTGAGCACCGTGAAGCCCGACACCCAGAGCGCCACCGCAGCCGATGTCCGCCTCCAGACCGTCACGGGGCGCATCCCGGTGACGGACGTGCAGCCCGTGGTGCTGGACGGCCGGTTCCCGGCGAAGGCCGTGGTCGGCGAGGACATCCCCGTCCGCGCGACCGTGTTCCGCGAGGGCCACGACTCCGTGCGCGCCACCGTCCGCCTGCTCGACCCGGCCGGCGCCGAGGTGCAGCGCGTGCAGATGCGTCCGGGCCGGCCCGGCCTGGACGAGGTCGTGGCCACGCTGCGGCCCGCCGAGCCGGGCCTGCACCAGTTCGTGGTCGAGGGCTGGGACGATCCGGTGGGCACGTGGAAGCACGCGGCCACCGTCAAGATCGCCGCCGGCGTCGACGTGGAGCTGATGCTCGCCGAGGGCGCGGCCCTGTTCCGCCGGGCCGCCGAGGACGCGGAGCGCTCGGCCGAGGACCGCGCCGTGTTCGAGGAGGTCGTTCGCGGCCTCGAGGACGAGTCGCTCATCCCGGCCCAGCGCCTGGCCTCCGCCGAGTCGGCGGAGGTGTCCGCCGTCCTCCACGCCCGCCCCGTGCGGGAGCACCTCACGAGCTCCGAGCTCTACCCGCTGGACGTGCAGCGCGAGCTCGCCGGCCGCGGCGCCTGGTACGAGTTCTTCCCCCGCTCCGAGGGCGCCCGCTTCGACGAGGCCTCCGGCACGTGGTCCTCCGGCACCTTCGCGACGGCGGCCGACCGGCTCCCGGCGGTCGCCCGGATGGGCTTCCAGGTGGCCTACCTGCCGCCGATCCACCCGATCGGCACCACGCACCGCAAGGGTCCGAACAACACGCTGACTGCCGGGCCGCAGGACCCGGGCTCGCCGTGGGCGATCGGCGGGCCCGAGGGCGGGCACGACGCCGTGCACCCGGACCTGGGCACCGTCGAGGACTTCGAGGCGTTCGTGGCCGCGGCCGCGGACGAGGGCCTCGAAGTGGCCCTGGACCTGGCCCTGCAGTGCTCCCCGGACCACCCGTGGGTCACCGCGCACCCGGAGTGGTTCACCACCCGCGTGGACGGCACCATCGCGTACGCGGAGAACCCGCCGAAGAAGTACCAGGACATCTACCCGCTGAACTTCGACAACGACCCGGACGGCCTCGCCCAGGCGGTGCTGGACGTGGTGCGGGGCTGGGTGGCCCGCGGCGTGCACATCTTCCGCGTGGACAACCCGCACACCAAGCCCCTGTGGTTCTGGGAGTGGCTGATCGCGAAGGTCCGTGCCGAGGAGCCGCGCGTCGTGTTCCTCGCCGAGGCCTTCACCCGTCCCGCGATGATGCACGCCCTGGGCAGGGTCGGGTTCCAGCAGTCCTACGGGTACTTCACCTGGCGGAACACCGCCGAGGAGCTCGCGGAGTACCTCCAGGAGATCTCGCACGAGACGCCGGCGTTCTACCGCCCCAACCTCTTCGTCAACACGCCGGACATCCTCACGGAGTACCTGCAGCACGGCGGCCCGGGCGCGTTCCGGATCCGCGCCGTCGTCGCGGCCACGGCCAGCCCGCTGTGGGGCGTCTACGCCGGGTTCGAGCTGTTCGAGCACGTGGCCCGGCCCGGCGCGGAGGAGTACATCGACAACGAGAAGTACGAGTACCGTCCCCGGGACTGGGAGGGCGCGGAGGCCGCGGGCGCCTCGCTCGCCCCGTACCTCACCCGGCTCAATGAGATCCGCGCGGCGCACCCGGCGCTGGGCGACCTGCAGAACCTGACCCTGCACTCCTCGACGCACCCGGACCTGCTCGTGTTCTCGAAGACGCGCTCGGCCCGGCCCGAGGGCGCGCACCGGGACGCCGAGGCGGTCACCGACGCCGGTCCCGCGGAGGACACCCTGATCGTCGTCGTCACCACGAACCCGCACGACGTCGTCGAGGCGACCCTGGACCTGGACCTCGAGGCGCTGCGTCTGCGCCCCGAGGACCGCGACGCGTCCGGGGCCGTCGAGGTGGAGGACCTGCTCACCGGCCAGCGCTGGCAGTGGGGCCGCACCCCGTACGTCCGCCTGGACCCCAACGTCGAGCCCGCCCACGTCTGACTCTTATACACTTCTGTCGCTGCCGCCGCACGCATTCCAGATATCTGCGCCCCGTGCCGTGCTCATAAAGATAATAAATGGATATCCTCTCAATCATTCGAGTTTCTGTAATGCGACCAGCGTGTGCAT
>NZ_VIGS01000072.1:0-9233 GCF_006704135.1 Micrococcus sp. R8502A1 | reverse complement strand
CACCGTCGTTCTATTCTTGTTTTAACTCAACGCAGCCGCTCGTTAGCTACCCTCAGGCGATCGTCGGCGGCGTCCGATGTGTATAAGAGGCAGGGCCGGTCCAGGTGCTCGGGGTGCCTGGCCGGGGTCCGCTGCTGGTGGCTCTGCGGGTCGATGGCATCTCGGTCCGTCGGCGCGGGCGCCGGCGGGGGGGCCGCGGGGGTCGGCGTGGGCGTGTCCGCCTTCGGGGAGGCCGTCGTCGGGGCCGCCGGGGCCGCGACGGCGGTCCGGCGCGGGGCGCCCGTCGTCGGGTCGACACGGGGCACGCGGGGGCGGCGCGGACTCATCGCGGACTCCTTCGGACGCGTGGCGGGGACCCTCCCAGCCTACTGCCCGCCCCTGGCAGGCTCCTGGCCGCCCCCGGGACGGACGCGGGCCCGCCCGGAGGGATCCGGGCGGGCCCGCGCGTCGTCGTCGGGGACGGTCAGCCGCGGAAGCGCGGGAAGGCGGAGCGGCCCGCGTAGACGGCGGCGTCGGCCAGGTCCTCCTCGATGCGCAGCAGCTGGTTGTACTTGGCCACGCGGTCCGAGCGGGCCGGGGCGCCGGTCTTGATCTGGCCGGCGTTGGTGGCCACCGCGAGGTCCGCGATGAACGTGTCCTCGGTCTCGCCCGAGCGGTGCGAGATCATGCAGTGGAACATGTGGCGCTGGGCCAGGGCGATCGCGTCGAAGGTCTCGGTCAGGGAGCCGATCTGGTTGACCTTCACGAGCAGGGCGTTGCCGGCCTTCTCGTCGATGCCGCGCTGCAGCCGCTCCACGTTGGTGACGAACAGGTCGTCGCCCACCAGCTGGACGCGATCGCCCAGCTGCGCGGTCAGGTGCTGCCAGCCGTCCCAGTCGTCCTCGTCGAGCGGGTCCTCGATGGAGACGATCGGGTAGTTGTCCACCAGCTCGGTGTAGTAGGCGGCCATCTCCTCGGCGGAGCGCTGCTGGCCCTCGAAGGTGTAGGAGCCCTTGTCGAAGAACTCGGAGGAGGCGACGTCCAGCGCCAGCGCGATGTCCTCGCCCAGGCGGTAGCCGGCCTTCGTCACGGCCTCGGCGATGAGGTCCAGGGCGGCGCGGTTGGACTCCAGGGACGGGGCGAACCCGCCCTCGTCGCCCAGGCCGGTGGACAGGCCCTTCTCCTGCAGCACGGTCTTCAGGGCGTGGTAGACCTCGGTGCCCCAGCGCAGGGCCTCGCGGAAGGACGGGGCGCCGATCGGGGCGATCATGAACTCCTGGATGTCCACGTTGGAGTCCGCGTGGGCGCCGCCGTTGAGGATGTTCATCATCGGCACGGGCAGCACGTGGGCGTTCGGGCCGCCCAGGTACTTGTAGAGCATGAGGTCGGAGGCCTGCGCGGCGGCCACGGCGACGGCCATCGACACGCCCAGGATCGCGTTCGCGCCCAGCGTGCCCTTGTTGGGGGTGCCGTCCAGGTCCCGCATCGCGCGGTCCACGGCGCGCTGGTCCGCGGCGAACTCGCCCTCGAGCTCCTCCGCGATGCCCTCGACCGCGGCGACGGCGTCCAGCACGCCCTTCCCGCCGTAGCGCTTCTTGTCCCCGTCACGGCGCTCGACCGCCTCGAACTCGCCGGTGGACGCGCCCGAGGGCACGGCCGCGCGGCCCAGGGAGCCGTCGGTGAGCAGGACCTCCACCTCGACGGTGGGGTTGCCGCGCGAGTCGAGGATCTCGCGAGCGTGGATGGCGTCGATCAGGGCCATGGACGGGTCTCCTTCAATCGAAGTCGGAAGTCGTGCCCGCGGCGTGGACACGGCCTCAGCCTAGCGGGGACCTCCGGTTCCGGTCGGCCGCGCGCCGGCGACAAGACCGCCGTTCCCCCCGGCTGCGATGTCGCTGGGGCGCGGTCGGGGCTGCGGCCGGGCCGGCGCGGCGCCGCGTCAGCCGGACGGACGCAGCGCCGACCAGTCCCCCGCACGCACTCGCGCCACCGTGGTGCGCAGGGCCCGTTCGGGGTCGAGCCCCGCCGCCCGGGCCCGGCGCACCAGCGCGAACAGCTCCGCCCCGAGCGCGGCCTCGTCGGGCCACACCGCCGCCGGGCGCTCCCCCGCCTCGGCGGCCGGCGCCGGGACGTGCGCCGCGAGCGGGTCCGGCTCCTGCCGGGCCGCGCGGTCGACCACCTTCGCGGCGGCGGCCAGCGCCGGCAGCCGGGCCGGGATGTCGCCGACGTCGAGGCCCGGGCCGGTGCCGCCGTCGCCGTGGGCCGGGGCGGCGGACGAGAGCCCCGCGGCCGCCCGCTCCTGCGCCTTGACCCGCTCCCAGGCCAGCTCGACGGCCTCCGGCGTGACGGCGGCGAGCTCCTCGGCCGGGCGCAGGCCGCCCTCGGGGGTGAGCACGAGCGGGTTGCGCCGGATCATCTTGGCCGTGAGGGCGTCGGCGGCGTCGTCCACGCGGAACCCGGCCGTCTCCGCCGGGGCGCCCGGCGCCCGGGAGACGGCGGCGTGCAGGACCACCTGGAACAGGACGTCCCCGAGCTCGGCGGCCAGGGCGGGGTACGCGCCGTCGGCCCGACGCGCGGGCACGTCGGCCCACGCGGCGGCGTCGCGGGACTCGATCTCCGCCACCGCCTCGTACGCCTCCTCCACGAGGTACTCGGCGAGGTCGGCATGCGTGAGCGCGGCCGTCCACGGGCAGTGGTCGCGCAGGGCCTCGACCACCGCCACCAGACGGTCCACACTCGCGCTCACGGGCGGATCAGTCGTCCTCGTCCTCGTCGTCCAGCTCCTCGAGGACCGGGCCGACGGCGTCGCCGGAGATGACCTCGCCCCAGCCGGCCACGAGGATCTCGGCGAGGTCCTCGCGCTCGTCCACGGACAGGAAGGCGGCCTCGGCCGCGTTGAGCTGCAGGTCCAGCAGCTCGGAGAGCGAGTAGCCGAAGGTCTCGGCGAGCAGGTAGAGCTCGTCGGTCAGGGACACGTCCGAGACGAGCCGGTTGTCCGTGTTCACGGTGACGCGGAAGCCGAGCTGCACGAGCAGGTCGATGGGATGGCCCGCGATGCCCGCCGCGGCGTCCACCGCGCCGGTCTGCAGGTTCGAGGACGGGCAGACCTCCAGGGCGATCTGCCGGTCCCGCACCCACGCGGCGGTCTCGCCCAGGTCCACGATGCCGGTCAGCTCGTCCAGCTGCTCGCCGTCCTCGTCCACGCCGCCGTACTCCACCGAGATGTCCTCCGCCAGGCGCACGCCGTGGCCCAGACGCAGGGCGCGGCCGTCCACGAGGGCCGAGCGGACGGAGTCCAGGCCGTCGCCCTCGCCCGCGTGCACGGTGACGGGCAGGTGGTGGGCGGCCAGCCACGTGAAGGTGTCGGCGAAGCGGGAGGGCGGGAACCCGGCCTCGGCGCCCGCGATGTCGAAGCCCACGACGCCGGCCTCGCGGTGGCGCACGGCCAGCTCGGCGATCTCCTGGGCCCGGTCGGCGTGCCGCATCGCGGTGACCAGCTGGCCCACGCGGATCACGTGGCCCGCGGCGTCGGCGGCCTCGACCGCCTCGTCCAGGCCGGCCTGCACGGCCTCGACGGCCTCGTCCAGGCTCAGCCCGCCGGCCAGGTGCTGCTCGGGGGCCCAGCGGATCTCGCCGTAGACGACGCCGTCGGCGACCAGGTCCTCGACGAACTCGCGGGCCACGCGGCGCAGCTGCTCGCGGGTCTGCATCACGGCGGTGGTCAGGGCGAAGACCTGCAGGTACTTCTCGAGGGACTCGCCGTTGGCGTGCTCGGCGATCCACTCGGCCAGGCCCTCGACGGTGTCCGCGGGGACCTCGACGCCGGCCTCGCGGGCCAGGTCGAGGACGGTGCCCACGCGCAGGCCGCCGTCGAGGTGGTCGTGGAGGGAGACCTTGGGCAGGACGGCCAGGTCGACCTCGAGCGGGGAGGGGGATGCGGTGTCCGGAAGCTGCGTCGTCGTCACGGGCGTCACTCTACGGCAGGGCGCTCAGCGCAGGGCCTCCTGCTCGGCCAGGGTGAGGCCCTTCACCCCGGCGCCCAGCCGGCGGCGCAGCAGGGCCTTGAGCAGGCGGTCCAGCAGCAGGCCCACGAGCGCGGCACCCGTCACGGAGACGGCGATCTGCAGCACCGGGTTCTCCAGCCAGCCCGCGGTCAGGCGCGCGATCATGATCGAGTACGCGGCCCAGCTGGCCGTGGAGAGCAGGTCCAGCGCCACGAACCGCACCGGCGGATAGCGGGTGGCGCCGGCCGTGAGGTTCAGGGCCACGCGGCCGCCGGGGATGAACCGGGCGGTGAACAGCAGCAGCGCGCCGTGGCTGTGCAGGTGGTGACGGGCGACCTCGACCGTGGCCCGCACCCGCCGCAGCCGCATCCACCGGAACCGCTCCACGCCCACGGCACGGCCGATCGCGTACGCGGCCACGTCCCCCAGGAACGCGCCCGCGAAGCCGACCCCCCACAGCGCCCACAGGGAGAACGGATGCCCGTCGCGGACGATCGCGCCGAGGGCCACCAGCACCGACTCCGACGGGAAGATCGGCACGATGCCGTCGAGCAGGCACAGCAGCAGCGTCAGCGGCAGGACCCACCACTGCGCGGAGGCGTGGAGGATCGCCCCCTCGAGCCACGCGAGCATCCGGTCAGCCGATCCGGTCCAGGATCACGGAGCGCTCGCGCAGGGCCCGGGCGGCGTCGTCGTCGAGCTCGCCGACGGACCAGCCGCCGGCGAGCGCGGCCCTCGCCCGCTCGAAGCGCTCCGGCGTGTCCGTGTGCAGGGTCAGCACCTTCTGACCCCGGGCCACGCGCTCGCCGGGGCGCACGTGCACCTCGACGCCGGCCGCGGCCTGGACGGCCTGGCCCTGTCGCTCCCGCCCGGCGCCGAGGCGCCACGCGGTCAGGCCCACGGCCATCGCGTCCAGCTCGGTGAGGACGCCGTCCGTCTCCGCGACGACGTCCTCGGTGTGGGCCGCCGTCGGGAGGGCTGCGCGGGGGTCGCCGCCCTGGGCCTCGATCATCCGGTTCCACACGTCCATCGCCCGGCCGTTGGCCAGGTGCTCGGCCGGGTCCACGTCCGTGACCCCGGCGCCGGCGAGCATCGCGGCGGCGAGCGCCACGGTGAGCTCCACGACGTCGGCCGGGCCGCCGCCGGCGAGCACCTCCACCGACTCGCGGACCTCGAGGGCGTTGCCGGCCGTCCGGCCCAGGGGCACGGACATGTCCGTGAGCAGCGCCGAGGTGTCCACCCCGGCGTCCCGGCCGAGGTCCACCATGGTCCGGGCCAGCTCGCGGGCGGACGCCTCGTCCTTCATGAACGCGCCCGAGCCGCACTTGACGTCCAGCACGAGGGCGCCGGTGCCCTCGGCGATCTTCTTGGACATGATCGAGGAGGCGATCAGCGGGATGGCCTCCACCGTGCCCGTGACGTCGCGCAGGGCGTACAGGCGCTTGTCCGCCGGGGCCAGGCCGGAGCCGGCGGCGCAGATCACCGCGCCCACCTCGGAGAGCTGGCGCAGCATCGCCTCGTTGCTGAGGTCGGCCCGCCACCCGGGGATCGCCTCGAGCTTGTCCAGGGTGCCGCCGGTGTGGCCGAGGCCGCGGCCGGACAGCTGCGGCACGGCCACCCCGAAGGAGGCCACGAGCGGGGCCAGCGGCAGGGTGATCTTGTCCCCCACGCCGCCGGTGGAGTGCTTGTCCGCGGTGGCCAGGGGGCGGCCGTCCGGGGTGGTGAGCCCGCCGAAGTCCATGCGCTCGCCCGAGGCGATCATCGCGTCCGTCCAGCGGGCGATCTCGGCGCGGTCCATGCCGTTGAGCAGGATCGCCATGGCCAGGGCGGACATCTGCTCGTCCGCCACCACGCCGCGGGTGTACGCGTCCACCACCCAGTCGATCTGCTCGGGCGACAGCGTCCCCCGGTCCCGCTTGGTGCGGATCACCTCGACGGCGTCGAAGGGCTCGGCCTGCGGCTGCGCGGTCATGGGGTTCTCCTCGGAGGACGGCTGCGACGGTCAGCCTCCGACTCTAGCGAGCGGGCCCGGGAGCGCGCCGCAGGTCAGGGACGGTCCGCCCGCTCCAGGTCGGCCGGGCCGAAGGCGTCCGGCAGCACCGCGTCGATCCCCCGCTCCCCCGCCGGGGTGAGCAGCACGAGCCCGGGGGCGCGGAACTCGTACAGCAGCTGGCGGCACCGCCCGCAGGGCATGGTGAGCACGCCCTCGCCGTCCACGCACACGAACGCGGCCAGTCGGCCGCCCCCGCCCATGCGCAGGTCGGCCAGCAGCGCGCACTCGGCGCACAGGGTCAGCCCGTAGGACGCGTTCTCGATGTTGCAGCCCGAGACGAGGCGGCCGTCGTCGGTGAGCGCGGCGGCGCCCACCCGGAACCCCGAGTAGGGCACGTAGGCGTGCTCCGTGGCGGCCAGGGCCGCGGCCCGCAGCCGGTCCCAGTCCACGCGCGGCGCCGTCGTCGTGTGCTGCCCGTCCGCCACGGCTACTCCTTCACGTACGGCACGCCCGAGGCGGCCGGGCCGCGCGAGCGGCCCACGAGGCCGGCCACGGCGAACACCGTGACGAGGTACGGGAGCATCGCCATGAACTGGCTCGGCACCGGGGTGCCGAGGATCGCCAGGACGTACTGCATGTTGGTGGCGAAGCCGAACAGCAGCGCCGCGAAGAACGCGCCGATCGGGTTCCAGCGGCCGAAGATCACGGCCGCGAGCGCGATGAAGCCCTGGCCCGCCGTCATCTCCTTGGTGAAGGACGACGCGGAGACGAGCGTGAAGAACGCCCCGCCCATGCCGGCCACCGCACCGCCCAGCAGGACGGCGGCGTACCGCGTGCGGTTCACGTCGATGCCCACGGTGTCCGCGGCCTTGGGGTGCTCGCCCACGGCGCGCACGCGCAGGCCCCAGCGGGTGCGGAACAGGGCGAACCACAGCGCGATGACGAGCAGGTACATCGCGTAGCCCAGGATCGTCTGGTCGAACAGGATGGGCCCGAGCACGGGGATGTCCGCCAGGCCCGGGATCCGCAGGTTCGGGAAGTGCGGCGGCGCGTTGAGCTCGGTGTCCCCGCCCGTGAGGACGGTGGAGTACAGGAAGCTCGTCAGGCCGGCCACGAGCACGTTGAGCACGACGCCGACGATCACCTGGTTGACCAGGTACTTGATCGAGAACACGGCGAGCAGCCAGGACACGAGGACGCCGGCCACGATCGCGGCGGCCAGGCCCGCCCAGGGCGAGCCGGTGGCGGTGCCGACGACGGCGGCCGTGAACGCGCCCGCCAGCAGCTGACCCTCGATCGCGATGTTCACCACGCCCGAGCGCTCGGCCAGGATGCCGGCCATCGAGCCGAAGATCAGCGGGACGGCCAGCGCGAACGAGCCGGCGATCAGGCCGGTGAGGAACACGGTGGTGTTGTCCGCCGAGCCGATCACCCAGATGAGGAACGCGGCCACGAAGGCGACGGCGAACAGGGCCGCGGCCCAGCCGGGGGTGCGCCCCGAGCGCAGGGTCGCCAGCCAGGCCACCGCGGTCAGCACCGCCATGAGCCCGACGAGCAGCCAGCCCCCCAGCACGGGGTCGGCGGTCAGGTCCGGGAGCACGACGGCGTCGGACGCGTTCGAGAGTCGGAAGGTCGCCGCCGCCTCGGGGGCGCCGAGGGCGAAGACGGCCAGGGCCAGCAGGGTCAGGATCGTCAGGGCGATCGGGGTGGTCCAGTGCCGGACCACGACCCGGGCGGGCTCGGCGGCCTCGGGGCGGACGACGTCGGCGTGGGGCCGGGCGGCGGTCGCGCTCATCGGGCGTCCCCCTTCTGCTCGTGCGGGCGGTGGGTCGGGGCCGTGTCCGTGGGCTGCGTGGTCGGAGCCTGCGGGTCCGCGACGGCGGCCGCCGCGGCCTCCTGGACGCCCGTGGACGGGGCGGCGGCGTGGCCGCCGGCGCCGGTCACCACGGCGCCAGCCACGGCGGGCTGGGTCACGGGGTCGGCGGCGCGGCGGGCGCGGGCGGCGCCCGGGGCGGGCAGCCGGAAGATGGCGCGCACCAGCGGCGGGGCCGCGATGAGCAGCACGATCACGGACTGCACCACGAGGACGATGTCGACCGGCACCCCGGTCTCGGTCTGCATGGTCACGCCGCCGGCGCGCAGGGCGCCGAAGAGCAGGCCCGCGAACAGCACGCCCACCGGGTGGGACCGGCCGAGCAGGGCCACCGTGATCGCGTCGAAGCCGAAGGACCCGGCCACGGAGGTGTTCAGCGTGCTCTCCGTGCCGGCGACGTGGGTGGCGCCGGCCAGGCCGGCGAGGCCGCCGGAGATCGCCATGGCGGCCAGGTAGGAGCCCTTGACGGAGATGCCGGCCGTGCGGGCGGCGTCCGGGTTGGCGCCCACGGCCCGCAGACGGAAGCCGAGGGTGGAGCGCTGCATCAGCCACCACGTGAAGAGCACGGCCAGCAGTGCGACGAAGAAGCCCCAGTGCAGCCGGAAGTCGGTCCCCAGCAGCCGCGGGAACATGGCGGAGCGGTCCAGCGGCGCGGACACCGGGTTCGTGGTGCCGGGCGCCCGCAGGACGGGGGTGTTCAGCAGGTACGCGAGCAGGTTCACCGCCACGTAGTTGAGCATGATCGTGAGGATCACCTCGTGCGCGCCCGTCCAGGCCTTGAGCACGCCGACGACGGAGCCCCACAGCACGCCGCCGAGCACGCCCATCACGACGACGAGCAGCAGGTGCACGCCGGGCGGCAGGTGCAGGTGCACGCCGAACCACGTGGCGAACATGGCGCCGAAGATGAACTGGCCCTGGCCGCCGATGTTGAACAGACCCGCCCGGAAGGCGATGGCGATGCCCAGCGAGATGATGATCAGCGGGGTCGCCACGGTGAGGGTCTCGGTGAGCGGGTAGAGCATGCCCGTCGCGTCCGAGGCCCGGTAGTTGAAGACGGCGCCGCGGAACAGGGCCGCGAAGGCTCCGGCGAACGCGGCCCAGGCGGCGGACAGCAGGTCGCTCGGGCGGGCGAAGAAGTAGCCGGCGGCGTCACGGACGTCCTCGTCCACGGCGATGATCAGCAGACCGGAGATGAGCAGGGACAGCAGGATCGCCAGGACGGTGACCGTGCCGTTGCCCGAGAGGATCCGGCGCAGGGCGGAGTCGGCGGGGGCGGGCCGGGTGCTGTCTCCTTTTCACATCTGCGCCTGCCGACGGCCGCATAAGGGGTGAATACGGGGGTGCGCCGAGCAGTCAAAAAAAAAAAAAACAGACAGGTAGG
>NZ_VIGS01000071.1:0-10096 GCF_006704135.1 Micrococcus sp. R8502A1 | reverse complement strand
TCTCTCCTACAACTCACCTAATGCGATCGTCGGCCGCGTCAGATGTGTATAAGAGCCGGGCCCTCCCCCTCCGGCCGCACCGTCCACCTGTCCACGTCGGGCGTGGACGCCCGCATCGCCCCCGACGAGTTCGGCGGGTTCGTCCTGGAGATCGGCGGGGCCGTCCAGTCCCACGTGGACCTGGCCGACCCCTTGCGCATTCGCTACGAGTACCTGCGCCGCATGGCCCACGTGCTCGACGGCGTCGCTCCGGCGGGCGCGCCGGTGCGGGTCCTGCACCTCGGCGCGGGCGCGCTGACCCTGCCGCGCTACCTCCAGGCGACCCGGCCCGGCTCGGAGCAGACGGTGGTCGACCTGGACCGGGAGCTCGTGTCCTTCGTGCTCGCCGAGCTGCCCCTGCCGGCGGGCACGGACCTCGTCTCCGTGGTCGCGGACGCGCGCCTGGCCGCCGTCGACCTCGCGCTGGACGGGGAGCGGTTCGACGCCGTCGTGCTGGACATCGGCACCGGCGAGGAGGGCGCCGAGCACCTGCGCGGCGCCGTGTTCTACGGGGAGCTGCTCGAGCTGCTGACGGCGGGCGGGGTGCTGCTGGTGAACATCGGCGACGACGCCGGCCTGCGCTTCCTGGGCGCCGAGCTGGGCGCCCTCGAGGAGGCGGCCGCCGAGGCCGGGGTGCCCGGCCCGTGGACGCTCGCGGACCAGGGGATGCTGGAGCGCCTGGACTGGGGCAACGTCGTGCTGGCCGCGGGGGCGCCGCTGGGAGAGGCCGGCTGCACGGAGCGCCTCGCCGCGGCGGGGCCGCATCCGGCGGCCGTGCTGGACCCGGCGGAGTCGGCCGCGCTGGCCGACCGCATCCGTCGCGCCTGAGGGCGGGCGCGGTGCTCAGAGCCGGGGGTCCTCCGCACCGGGGCCCGTCTGCGGTCGGGGCCACGGGTGGCCCCGGCGCTCCTCCGCCCCCTCGTTGAAACGCCGCAGGAGCCTGCTGAACTCGACGACGTCCTCGGCGGGCCAGGAGGAGACGATCTGCGCCACGTTGTCCGCGCGGGAGCTCAGCTCCGCGGCGAGGCGGGCGCGTCCCTCCTCCGTGGGACGGTGCAGCCGGGCGGAGCCGCCGTCGGGGTCCACCACCCGCTCGACGAGGCCGGCCTTCATGGCGGCGGCCACCTGCCGGTGGACGGTGGAGACGTCGAGGTCGAAGGCCTCGGCCAGCTCGGCGATGCTCATGGCCCCGCCCGCCTCCAGGCGGGCGAGCAGCACGGTGGCGCTGCGCTCCAGCGCGCTCGACCGGCCGTAGGGGGCCACCCCCTGCGTGGCCACCCGCAGCAGGAGCATGTGCTCGTACATGATCCCTTCGACCGGGTCGACCCACGCCCCCTCAGATGATTGCATCATGCAAACGATGCTACCTTTTGCATCATGCAAATCGCCGAGCAGGAACGCATCGCCTCCCCCACCTTCGTCCTCGCCTGGGTGGTCTCCTTCCTCCAGTTCCTCGCGTTCTACGCCCTCGTCACCACCATGGCCGTGTACGCGGTCCGGCAGTTCGCCGCCTCGGACGCCGGGGCGGGGCTGGCCTCGAGCGCCTTCGTCATCGGCGCCACCCTCAGCCGCGTGGTCACCGGCCACGTGGTGGACCGCTTCGGCAAGCGCCGCGTCCTGGTGGTGGCCCTGGTCGCCGTCGCGCTGTCCTGCACGCTCTACCTCGTCGCCTCCTCGCTGCCGGCCCTGGTGGCGGTGCGCATGCTCCACGGCGCCAGCTACGCCTTCGCCAGCACCGCCGTCATGGCCCTGGCCCAGGCGGCCATCCCCGACGGGCGACGCGCGGAGGCCACCGGCCACCTCGCGCTGGGCACCACCCTGGCCACCGCGATCGGCCCCGCCCTGGGGCTCTTCCTCGCCGGCTCCATCGGCTACGTGTGGCTGTTCCGGGCGACTCTGGGGATCACGGTGGTCAGCCTCGTGCTGGGCCTGCTGGTGCGCGAGGCGCCCGCCGCGGCGGGCGTCGACGGCGAGCGCGCCGCCGGCGAGGTCCCCCTGGAGCACCCCGCCCCCGCGGTGGGCTTCCGCCTGCGCTCCGTGCTGCACCCGGCGGTGCTGCCGATCAGTGGCTTCATGCTGCTGGTGGGCCTGAGCTACGCCGGGATCCTCACCTACCTGAACGCCTACTCGGTGGAGCGCGGGCTCACGGCCGGCGCCGGCCTCTTCTTCCTGGCCTACGCCGCGGCGATGCTCGTCATGCGCCTCACCCTGGGCACCCTGCAGGACCGCCGGGGGGACGACGCCGTCGTCTACCCCGCACTCCTCTGCTTCACGGCCGCGCTCCTGGTGCTGGCCTTCGCCACGCGCGACTGGCAGGTGGTGCTGGCCGGGGCGCTGAGCGGCCTCGGCTACGGCACGCTCATGCCCGCGGCCCAGGCGATCGCCGTGAACGCGGTGCCCTCCCACCAGCTCGGCGCCGGCATCTCCACCCTCATGCTGTTCGCGGACGTGGGGCTGGGCCTGGGCCCCGTGCTCCTCGGCGGACTCGTGGCCTCCGCCGGCTACGGCGCCATGTACGCGGCCCTGGCGGGTGTGCTGGTGATCGCCGCCGGGTACTACTTCGTGATGCACGGTCGCCGGCACGGGCGGCGGGGGACCGTGGCCCGCGCCTGAGTCCCGCGCGGTGACCGCGGGCTGTCGCCGCGGGCGGCGCTACCGGCGCCGCGCCGGCCAGGACGCAAGCGTGACGGCGGCGAGGGCGCCCAGGGTGCCCAGCACCGTCGTCGTGGTGACCGTGGATCCGTCGGTGGGGGCCACCAGGTCCACCATGAGGGAGCCCAGGAGGTTGCCCGAGACCAGGCCGAGGGTGGCGGCGAAGACGCCCAGGCGCGGGACGACCATGGCGCCCACCCCGATGAATACGCACCCCAGCGGGCCGCCGAGGTAGAGCCGCCAGTCGTGCGGCAGCGCGGGCATGCCGTGGCCGGAGGCCAGGACGATCCCGCCCCACACGATCCCGAGGAAGAGGACGCCGGCGGTGAAGTTGACCAGGGTCGCCGGGATGGCGGTGCCGTAGGCCGTGGTCTGACGGGCGTTGAACACCTGCTGTCCGGCGGTGGCCAGGCCGGCCAGCAGGGGCAGCAGGGCCAGCAGCGCCCAGCCGGGCCCGCCGCCGGCCTCGCCGAGCTTGGGCCACACCACGAGGGCGACCGCGGCCAGGGCGAGCGCCGCCCCCGTGAGGCGCCGCGGCGTCAGGCGCTGCACCCCGGCGGGGCTGAGCCCGAGCCGGTCCACGACCATCCCGCCGACCACCTGCCCGGTGACCACGGCGACCGTGAACACGGCCACGCCGAGGGGGCCGATCGTCGCGGACTGGGTGAGCACCAGGAGTCCGCCGATCACGCCCGCCACCGCGTACCACGGGCGCACGGACCCCGCGGCGAGGGCCGGGCGGATGCGGGCCAGGCCCCGGCGGCCCCGCGGCGTCAGCACGCTCACGAGCACCATGACGACCAGGCCCGCCGCGAAGGAGCACAGCGCGGCGAGGACGGGGTCGCCCGTCAGGTGGGCGAGGCGGGAGTTGATGCGGCCCTGCAGCGGCATCACGGAGCCGGCGGCCACCGCGAGCGCGAACAGCAGGGCGGTCGCCCGCGGGGAGGGGGCGTCCGGGCGGGCGGCGACGGCGGCCGGTCGGGAGCGGGAGGGTCCGCGCTCGGCGGACGGGGCAGAGGCTTCGGGTGGCATCCCCCCGTTGTACACCCCTAGGCCGCCAGGCGCGCCTCGAGCCCGGCGCGCACCGCGGGCCATTCCTCGCGCACCACGCTGAAGTAGTCGACGTCGGCGATCGTCCCGTCTGCCGCCGGACGGAAGCGGCGCAGAGTGCCCTCGAACGTCGCCCCCAGGCGGGCGATGGCGGCGTGTGAACGGGCGTTGCGGTGGTCGCAGCGCAGGGCCACCCGCTCCAGTGCCCATTCCTCGAACGCGTGCCCGAACAGCAGCAGCTTGCAGCCGGGGTTCACGGAGGTGCCCCACACCCGACGCGCGTAGACCGTGTGCCCCACCTCCACCCGCAGCCCGGGCACCAGGTCATAGAGGCTCGTGCGCCCCACCAGCTCCCCGCCCTGCTCGACGGCGAAGGCGAAGGTGCCCTCCCGCTCGATCAGCTCGGCGAGGTGCGCGGACATGGCCGCGCCGTCCACCGGCAGGGGCGCGCTGTTCCCCGCCCACATAGCCGCGTCGACGAGCTCGCACAGGGCGGGGCCGTCGTCGGGGGCAAGGGGGCGCAGGGTGAGGTCCCCGCGGGTGAGGACGATCTCGTGCTTCATGCACCCATCCTGTCAGCGGCCTCGGGGTGATCTCCCGGCACGACGAGACCGAGCGCCACGGACGAGGGCGTCGCCCGGGCGACCGGCCGGCTCAGAGCGTGGCGGACCGGCGGGCGGAGGCCCTCATGGCCGCGACCCGCTGCGCCACGGGGGCCTCCAGAGCGCCCGGCTGCAGGGCCGGGGCGAGGTCGGCGGCCACCTCTCGGGCGACCCCCTCGAGGGCGGAGGCGTCCTGGGCGACCCAGGCGCGCAGCGTCAGGTGCTCCCGCATCCACGCCGTGAGCGTCTGCTCGGACTCCGGGGTGAGGGTGAAGCCCGCCCCCGCCGCACCCGGGCTGGTGCGCTCCACGTCCAGGCCGAGCTCGCCCGCCAGCAGGGCGGCCAGGCCCTGGCGCAGCGGGGAGGCGCCGGTGCGGCCGGACTGGAAGGCGACGCGGACGTCGCGGTCGCGCAGGCCGTGCGGCGCCGCCGTCACGGCGAGCAGGCCGGTGTGCTGCGCGGGCAGGCCGAGGGCGGCACGGGCCGCGTCGTCGGCGACGACGGCGACCACACCCGGCAGGCTTGGGGCCTCGGCGAGGAACGTCTCGTAGGACACACCGGGCATCGCGGCCAGCACAGCGGCGGCCTCGGCGGTCAGGGACTGGGTGTCGACGGTGGTGACGGTCATGGATCCAGGGTGAATCGCGATTCACTGAGATGGGGAGCCGCGTCCACATTATGAGATTTGTAGCCACATGGTGAGACTCACGCCTGCCCCGACGTGCAGTACGCTGGCCCCATGCAGATGCACGCGCAGCAGTGGTGGACCGCCTGAGGGCGGCCCCGGTCATGCGCATCTGACACGACGAGCCGCTCGCCTGCCGGGCGGCTCCGTCATGAGCGGCTCCGGCGGGCCCCATCCCAGGAGGACCCCCGATGACCCACCGCAACCCCGAGGACAACGCCCTGAGAGGCGCCCCCGAGCCCCGCACCCTCGCCGAGGCCTGCGACCTCGTCACCACCCCGGACCTGGACGTCTCCGCGGACGGCATGTTCGGCCAGTATGGCGGCGCCCACCTGCCCCCGCAGCTGGCCGGCCCCATGGCCGAGGTCGCCCGCGCGTACGCCGAGGCGCGCCAGGACCCCGAGTTCTACGCCGAATACCGACGCCTGCTGCGCGACGCCGTCGGGCGCCCCTCCCCCCTGACCCCGCTGGACCGCCTCTCCGACGAGCTCGGCGGCGCACGGATCGTGCTCAAGCGCGAGGACCTGAACCACACGGGCGCCCACAAGATCAACCACACGATCGGCGAGGCGCTGCTCGCCAAGCGCATGGGCAAGCGCAGCCTGATCGCGGAGACCGGCGCCGGCCAGCACGGCGTGGCCCTGGCGACGGCGGCCGCGATGGTCGGCCTCGACTGCGAGATCCACATGGGTGCGATCGACGTGGCCAAGCAGCACCCCAACGTGGTGCGCATGCGCCTGCTCGGCACGAAGGTGGTCTCGGTGGAGCGCGAGGGCCGCTCCCTGAAGGAGGCCGTGGACTCGGCGTTCGAGGTGTACGCGGCGGACCCGGAGAAGTACCTGTTCGCGATCGGCTCCGTGGTGGGACCGCACCCGTTCCCCACGATGATCCGCGACTTCCAGTCCGTGGTCGGCCGCGAGGCCCGCGCCCAGTTCCAGGAGCGGTTCGGGGCGCTGCCGAGCGCCGTCGTCGCCGCGGTGGGCGGCGGCTCCAACGCGATCGGCGCGTTCACCGCGTTCCTCGACGACGCCGACGTCGCGCTCGTGGGCGTCGAGCCCGGCGGCCGCTCCGCGACCAAGGGCGAGCACGCGATGACCATGACCCAGGGCCGCGACGGCGTCCTCCACGGCATGGCCACCCTCGTCCTCGCCGACGACGACGGCACCCCGGATCCCGTGCACTCGATCGCCTCGGGCCTGGACTACCCGGGCGTCGGTCCACAGCACGCCCACTTCGCGAGCGTCGGCCGCGTCCGGTACGTGGCCGAGGACGACGCGGCCGTGCTCGACGCGTTCCAGCGGCTCACGCGGCTCGAGGGCGTCATCCCCGCGCTCGAGTCCGCGCACGCCGTGGCGCACGCGATCCGCCTCGCCCCGCAGATGGGCCGGGACGCGCGGATCCTGGTCAACCTCTCCGGCCGCGGAGACAAGGACGTGGACTACGTGGCCGAGAAGCTCGGGCTCACGGGCGAGGCGGACGAGGTCGTGCGGTGAGCTGAGGCGGCGGCCCGGCGTCGCCCCCGGTCAGCGCGTAGCCTGGCTGCCGTGATGACCCTGATGTGGGGCGCGGTCGCCGCGTCCTCCCTGCTCGTGGGCGCCGTCCTGGCGACCCTGCGCCGCTGGCACATGGGCACGATCGGACTCGTGCTCGCCTTCGGCGCCGGCGCCCTGATCGCGTCCGTGTCCTTCGAGCTCGCGGAGGCGGGCGTGCAGGCGGCCGGACCTGCCGCCGTCGGCATCGGGTTGACGCTCGGCGCGGCCGCCTACTTCCTCGGCGACCGTGCGGTGGAGCGCTCCGCCGCGAGGTCCGGGGGCTCGTCCTCGGGTGCGGCGCTGACCGTGGGCGCGCTGCTGGACGGCATCCCGGAACAGCTCGTGCTGGGCATCGGGCTGGTCGCGGGCGAGGGCGTGTCCCTCGCGCTGCTCGTGGCGATCTTCATGTCCAACCTGCCCGAGTCCATCGCCGCCACGGCCGACTCCCTCGACGGCGGCAAGACGCGCCGCCACCTGCTGATCCAGTGGTCGCTCGTGGCGGTGGTCTGCGCCCTGGCGACGTGGGGCGGCGGGCTGATCGCCGACGTCGCCTCCCCTGCCCTGACCGGCGGCATCCAGGGCTTCGCGGCCGGCGCCCTGCTGGTCATGCTGATCGACACGATGATCCCCGAGGCCCGAGAGAAGGGCGGGGAGAAGGCCGGGCTGCTCACCGTGGTCGGCTTCGCGCTCGGCGCGTTCCTGTCCCTGGTGGTGTGACCGCCCAGGGACAGGAACGCCCGGCTCCGGTCACGGGGTGGGCATGCCGCCGGTCACCGGGATGGTCGCGCCCACCACATAGGAGGACTCCGGCGAGGCCAGGAACACGTACGCCGGGGCCAGCTCGGTGGGCTGCCCGGCGCGGCCCAGCGGAGTGGACTGGCCGAACTCCGGCAGGTCCTCCGACTTCTGGCCGCCGGAGGGCTGCAGCGGGGTCCAGATCGGCCCGGGCGCCACGGCGTTCACGCGGATGCCCTTCGGGGCCAGCTGCTGGCCCAGGGCCTTCGTGAAGGTGTTGATGGCGGCCTTGGTGGAGGCGTAGTCCACGAGCTGCGGCGGGGCCATGTAGGTCACCACGGACGTGGTGTTGATGATCGTGGAACCCGGCTTCAGGTGCGGCAGGGCGGCCTTGACCAGGCGGAACTGGGCCAGGATGTTGACGTCGAAGGTGGCCTCGAGCTGCTCGTCGTCGATGTCCTCGATCGAGTCCTGCGCCACCTGCTTGCCGGCGTTGTTCACCAGCACGTCCAGCCCGCCGAGCTTCTCGACCGCCTGGGCCACGAGGTCGGCGCAGAACGTCTTGTCGCGGAGGTCGCCGGGGATCCCGGCGGCGGTGCGCCCCTCCGCCTGCAGGACCCCGAGGACGTGCTGGGCGTCCTTCTCCTCCTCGGGCAGGTAGGTGATCACGACGTCGGCGCCCTCGCGCGCGAACGCGATCGCGGTGGCCGCGCCGATGCCGGAGTCGCCGCCGGTGATGAGTGCCTTGCGGCCCTCGAGACGGCCGGTGCCGCGGTAGGACTTCTCACCCAGGTCGGCCTTCGGCGTCATCTCCGCGTCCAGGCCGGTGCCGGGCAGCGTCTCCTCCGGCGGGCTGATCACGGGGTAGCGCTTCGTGGGGTCCTGCAGGGTGAGCTGGTCGGTGGTGGTGGTGTTCGCGTCGTCGTGCGCCACGGGGTGCTCCTCACGGTCTCGGGGCGACGCGCGGTCTGCGCGCCGTCCTCCGAGCGTAGGGAGCAGCCCCCCGGCGGCGCCACGGCTGACCGCCGGGTCGCCGGACATGCCCCACCCGCTCCCCCGGATGACGAGCCCTGCGATATGGCCCCTAAACCACGCGTTTAGGGGCCATATCGCAGGGCTCGTCGCGGGGCGTCGGGGCCGGGGCCGGGCGTCACAGCCCGCCGTGCACGAACTCCCCGCCCACGGCGGTGGCGACGACGTCGATCGCCGCGATCTGGTCACTCGGCACCGCGTGCGGGTCCTCGCTGAGCACCGTGAAGTCCGCGAGCTGGCCTGCGGCGAGCCGTCCCTTGCGGCCGCCCCAGCCGGTCGCCTCCGCGGAGCCGACCGTGTAGGCGTGCAGGGCCTCGGCCACCGTGAGCCGCTCCGCGTCCGGGCCGTACTGCTCGCCGGTCTCGGTGCGGCGCAGCACGAAGTCCTGGATGACCTCCAGCGGGCGGCCGCCGGCCACGGGACGGTCCGAGCTGCCGGGCAGCACCAGGCCCGCGCGCAGCAGCCGCCCGGCCGGGTACGACAGCGCGGCCCGCTCCGGCCCGATCCGCTCCCGCACCGACCCGCCGAACGCGCTGATGAAGTTCGGCTGGGTGGCCATCACGACCTCCAGCTCGGCCATGCGGGCCACCTGATCGTCGCGGACCACCCCGCCGTGCTCCACGCGGTGCGGCATCACGGGCCGCCCGAACCGGCCCCGCGCCTCGGCGATCACGTCGAGGGCGAAGTCGAGGGCGGCGTCGCCGATCGCGTGCAGGGCCAGCGCCCATCCGGCGGCCGCCGCACCGAGGCACGCCCGGCGCATCTCCCCCGCGTCCTGCTGCAGGTAGCCGCGGCCGTGGCCGTGGCCGCAGTAGTCCTCGGTCATCGCGGCGGTCTGGCCCAGCATCGACCCGTCCGTGAACACCTTCGCCGGCCCGATCTGCAGCCACTCGTCGCCCACCCCCGTGCGCACACCGGCGTCGAGGGTGAGGTGCGTGCCGTCGTCGGGATGGCCGTCCACCGGGTGCAGCGCGTCCAGGGTGACCATCGTCTGGAAGCGGGTGCGCAGCAGCCCCGCGTCCCGGGCGCGCTGATACGCGCCGAACTCGAGCGGGCTGTGCCCGATCCACCCGCCGGCCACCCCCGCATCCGTCACCGAGGTGATGCCCTCGGCCGCGTACTCCTGCGACGCCCGCGCCAGGCACGCGCCGATGTGCTCGTGGGACTCCGGCTGCAGCAGCCGGGTCACCAGGCTCATGGCGGTCTCCTCCAACAGGCCGGTGGGGCGGCCGGCGGCATCCGTGAGGATCCGCCCGCCCTCGGGCTGCTGCAGCACCTGCTCCCCCACACCGGCCAGGACCAGCACCGCCCCGGACACCGTGACGGCGTGGCCCGTGTTGTGGCGGATGAGCACGGGGCGCCCGGAGGCGGCGGCGTCGAGGCTGTCCCGGTCGGGCTGGGGGCCGGTGAGGTGGCCGGGGTCGAAGCCGGTGCACGTCACCCAGGCGCCAGGGTCGAGCTCGGCGGCGCGGGCGCAGACCCGGCGGTGGACCTCCTCCGCGGTGCGCGCGCCCTCGAGGTCCACGTCCAGCCGGGACTGGCCGAACCAGACGCTGTGCGCGTGGGCGTCGTTGAACCCGGCGAGGACGGTGCGCCCCCGCGCGTCGAGACGTTCGCGCGTCGCGAGGCCGTCCAGCTCCTCGTCCACCCCGACGACGACGCCCCGCCACACCCCCAGCCGCGAGGCCGACGGGCGGGCGGGGTCGCCGGTGATGAGCCGGGCGTTCTCCACGATCAGGTCGAGCTGCATGGGGCGGGTCTCCTGGGAC
>NZ_VIGS01000070.1:0-10346 GCF_006704135.1 Micrococcus sp. R8502A1 | reverse complement strand
CGCTGGTCAGCCTGATCACCCCCGGCCAGGCAGGGGACTCCCCGATGCTGCTTCCTCTTCTGGAGCAGCTGCGCGTGACCCGGCCAGTAGGGCGGCCCCGGACCCGCCCCGAGGCCGTGCTGGGCGATAAGGCGTACTCCTCCCGGGCGATCCGCACCCACCTACGCGCCCGTGGGATCAAAGCGGTCATCCCCGAACCGGCCGACCAGCAGGGCCACCGCAGACGGCGCGGTGCCCGCGGCGGGCGCCCCGTCAGCCTCGACGCGGCCGCCTACAAGGGCCGCAACGTCATCGAGCGCCAGTACGCGCACCTGAAGCAGTGGCGGGGCCTGGCGACCCGGTATGACAAGTACGCGATCATCTACAGGGCCGCTGTGGTCCTGAATGCTGTGATCGCATGGTCAAAACGATTGTCAGACATGCCCTAGTCGTTTCGGTCCGGGGCTAATCATCGCCGCGTCCTTCATCGGGCCGGGGACCATCACAACCTCCATCGTTACCGGTGCCGAGCAGGGATTCGTCCTGGCCTGGGCTGTCGTCTTCTCAATTTTGGCCACCATCGTCTTGCAGGAGATGTCGGGACGGCTGGGCCTCGCGACCCGCATGAGTCTGGGACACGCTCTGCGCGAGGTGTTCTCCTCGGTGCCGGCACGACTTGTCATGGCGATCCTCGTCGTCGCGGCGATCGGCATCGGAGGGGCGTCCTACGCCGGCGGTGACACAGTCGGCACCGCCCTCGCCTTGACTAGTGTGACCGGACTCAGCCAGCCCGTGGTCGTCATCGGGATCGTCCTCACGATCGGCGTTCTGCTCTGGACGGGCAGCTACAAACTGATCGAGCGGGTGCTGACCGTCATGGTCGGGTTATTGGGGCTGCTGTTCATCGTCACTGCTGTCCTAGTTCAGCCTCCGATCGGCGACCTCTTGATGGGCATGTTCGTTCCCCGGCTGCCACCCGGCACGGCGTTGCTGGCGGTCGCACTGATCGGGACCACCGTGGTCCCTTACAACCTCTTCCTGCACGCGAGTTTGGTGCAGGAGAAATGGGGGCCGGGTCTGGATTCGCGGGAATCTCTCCGAGCGGCGAGGACGGACACGGCGGTGTCGATCTCCGTCGGAGGTGTAATCACTCTGGCCGTGATGGCGACGGCGTTCGGCGGGATGTACGTCAAGGGCATGCAGGCCGAGACCGGTCGGGACCTCGCGTCCGCCCTGGAGCCCCTCCTCGGGGACGCGGCTGGCTGGGTCTTCGCGGCGGGCATGTTCGCGGCCGGGTTCACGTCCGCCGTAGCCGGCCCGCTCGGCGCGGCGTACGCGATTGCCGGCACACTGGGCCAGGACACCGATCTGCGCAGCGTCCCTGCTCGCATCGTGTGGGGCGCAGTCCTTGCGATCGGTGCCGTCATTGCCCTGACGGGCACGAATCCCACGGAGGTCATCGTTATCGCACAGGCGGCGAACGGGCTTCTCTTGCCCATCGTGGCCGTATTCCTGATGGTCGTGATGAACAGTCGTCGGCTGATGGGTTCGCATCGGAACGGCCCACTGGCCAACGCCCTGGGAGGGCTTGTCTGTCTTGTCGTCATCGGGCTCGCGGTTTACCAGCTGGGCGGGCTTGCCGGGCTGTGGGATTGAGGCCCGGCGATGAGGCGCGCCGCCGAATGACGTCCCTTACCGACTGTCGTGAGCCGACGGCATGCGACTGAGCCATTCCTCCCGTCACCCGTTTCCTGAACGAAAGCGCTTCGACACGCCGCCGTTTCATCAACGAAAGCCTTCGACACGCCCCGTCCGGCCCCTCCCGGGCGCCCTGTGACGCGGCCTACACGTGTGGGATACTGACGGCACGCCGCATGCCCCGCGCGGGAGAGCGTCGGCGCGCGTCCTGCCCCGGCCGGCCGCGTGAGCAGGCCGCCGAAGGAGCAAACCCTCCCCGGGAATCTCTCAGGCATCCGTACCGCGTGGGGTCAGGCGCTCTGGAAAGCGTCTCCCTCCGCCGCGCCCGCGTCCGGACCGAGACCACCGACGGTGCAAGCCGCCCGCCCGGGCGTCGGAAACTCTCAGGTCCATGACAGAGCGGGGAGGAGCAGACCCACGCCGTGACCGCGGCAGGATCCCCCGGAGGTACCCCGTGACCAGCCCCCAGACCACCGAGAGCACGACCGCGCTGCCGCACGCGCGCGTCGAGCCCAAGGACACCGCCTCGGCCCCCTTCGTGGCCCGCCACATCGGCCCGCGCCCCGCGGACGTCGAGCACATGCTGCAGACCCTGGGCTACGACTCGCTCGAGGCCCTCGTGGACACCGCCGTCCCCGCCGGCATCCGCCAGCCGAAGCCCCTCGAGCTGCCCGCCCCGCTGACCGAGTCCGCGGTCCTGGAGCAGCTGCGCGAGATCGCCGGCCGCAACATCATGAAGACCCAGATGATCGGGCAGGGCTTCTCGGACACCGTCACCCCGGGCGTCATCCTCCGCAAGGTGCTGGAGAACCCGGCCTGGTACACGGCCTACACGCCGTACCAGCCGGAGATCTCCCAGGGCCGCCTCGAGGCCCTCCTGAACTACCAGACGATGGTCCAGGACCTCACCGGCCTGGACATCGCCAACGCCTCCCTGCTGGACGAGGCCTCCGCCGCCGCCGAGGCCGTGCTCCTGATGCACCGCACCAACCGCCGCAGGACCGACGGCGTCACCCTCCTCGACGCGGACCTCTTTCCGCAGACCCTCTCCGTGGTGCGCCTGCGCGCCGAGGCCGTGGGCATCGACGTGCGCGTGGCCGACCTCTCCGCAGGCATCCCGGAGGACCTCCGCGCCGAGGTCGAGGAGAAGGGCCTGTGCGGCGTCGTGCTGCAGCAGCCCGGCGACTCCGGCCGTATCCACGACCACGCCGCCGTCATCGCGCAGGCCAAGGAGGCCGGCGCCCTCGTGTCCGTCGCCGCGGACATCCTCTCCCTCGCCCTGATCACCCCGCCCGGGGAGCAGGGCGCGGACATCGCCGTCGGCTCCACGCAGCGCTTCGGCGTGCCCCTGTTCTTCGGCGGCCCCCACGCCGCCTACATGGCCGTGAAGGAGGGCCTGCAGCGCAGCATGCCGGGCCGCCTCGTGGGCGTCTCCCACGACGACGCCGGCAAGCCCGCCTACCGCCTCGCCCTCCAGACGCGCGAACAGCACATCCGGCGCGAGAAGGCCACCTCCAACATCTGCACCGCCCAGGCGCTGCTCGCGATCGTCGCCTCGATGTACGCCGTCTACCACGGCCCCCAGGGCATCGCCCGCATCGCCCGCCACGCCCACGCCCAGGCCGTCCGCCTGGCGGAGGCGCTGCGGGCCGGCGGCGTCGAGGTCGCCGAGGAGCACTTCTTCGACACGATCACCGTCCGCGTGCCCGGCCGGGCCGAGCAGGTCCTGCAGGCCGCCGAGGAGAACGGCGTGAACCTGCGCCTGGTGGACGCGGACACCCTGCGGATCGCAGCCGATGAGACCACCGTCGACGCCGACCTCGTGGCCGTCCTGACGGCGTTCGGCCTGGACGCGGGCTCCCTGCCGGCCTCCGCGCACGAGGGCGCCGTGGCCACCCCGGCCGTGCCGGAGTCGCTGCGCCGCTCCTCCGCGTTCATGACGCACCCGGTGTTCAACACCCACCACTCGGAGACGAAGATGCTGCGCTACCTGCGCCGCCTCTCCGGCTACGACCTGGCGCTGGACCGCACCATGATCCCGCTGGGCTCGTGCACCATGAAGCTCAATGCCACCGCGGAGATGGAGGCCATCTCCTGGCCCGAGTTCTGCTCCATCCACCCGTTCGCGCCCGACCACCAGACCGAGGGCTGGCGGTTCCTGATCGCGGACCTCGAGGCCAAGCTCGCCGAGATCACCGGCTACGCGGGCGTCTCGGTGGCCCCGAACGCCGGCTCGCAGGGCGAGTTCGCGGGCCTGTGGGCCATCCGCCAGTACCACCTGGCCCGCGGTGAGGGTGAGCGGGACATCTGCCTGATCCCGGCCTCCGCCCACGGCACCAACGCGGCCTCGGCCGTGCTGGCGGGGCTGAAGGTCGTCGTCGTCGCCACCGCCGACGACGGCACGATCGACGCCGCCGACCTGGACGCCAAGATCGCGGCGAACGAGGGCCGCATCGCGGCCATCATGATCACCTACCCCTCCACGCACGGCGTCTACGACGCCGACGTCAAGGAGGTCTGCGCCACGGTGCACGCCGCGGGCGGCCAGGTGTACATCGACGGCGCCAACCTCAACGCGCTCGTGGGCCTGGCCCAGCCGGGCGAGTTCGGCGGAGACGTCTCCCACCTGAACCTGCACAAGACGTTCTGCATCCCGCACGGCGGCGGGGGCCCGGGCGTGGGCCCCGTGGCGGTGGGCGAGCACCTCGTGCCGTACCTGCCCTCCCGCGAGGCCCTGATGACCGCGGCCCCGCACGGCTCGGCCGGCGTGCTGCCCATCTCCTGGGCCTACATCCACCTGATGGGCGCCGAGGGCCTGCGCTCCGCCACCGCGCACGCGCTGCTGGGCGCCAACTACATCTCCCGCCGCCTCGCGCCCCTCTACCCGACGCTGTACACGGGCAACGACGGCCTCGTGGCGCACGAGTGCATCCTCGACCTGCGCGAGCTCACGGCCCGCACGGGCGTGACCGCCGAGGACGTGTGCAAGCGCCTCATCGACTACGGGTTCCACGCCCCCACCCTGGCGTTCCCCGTGGCCGGCACGCTCATGGTGGAGCCCACCGAGTCCGAGGACCTCGAGGAGATCGAGCGGTTCATCGAGGCCATGGAGGCCATCCACGCCGAGATCACCGCCGTCACCCCGGAGACCGTGGCGGACTCCGTCCTGCGTCGCGCCCCGCACACCCTCAACGTCCTGATGGCCGACGAGTGGGATCGCCCCTACTCGCGCGCCCAGGCGGGCACGCCGGTGCCGAGCCTGCGTCTGGACAAGTACCTGCCGCCGGTGGGCCGCATCGACGGCGCCTACGGCGATCGCAACCTCGTGTGCTCGTGCCCGCCGCCCGAGGCGTTCGAGGGCGCCGTGGCCGACACCGCCGACGAGGACTGAGAGGATCACCCCCATGAGCGATTCGACGCGCAACTCCCCGCTGCACCCGGTCCACGAGGCCGCGGGCGCCACGTTCACGGACTTCGGCGGCTGGAACATGCCCCTGAAGTACGGCTCCGAGCTGGCCGAGCACAAGGCCGTGCGCACCTCCGCCGGCCTGTTCGACCTCTCCCACATGGGCGAGATCCGGGTCACCGGCCCGGAGGCCGGGGCCATGCTGGACCACGCCCTCTCGAGCGTGCTCTCCACGTTGAAGCCCGGCCGCGCCAAGTACGCCCTGTGCCTGACGGACGCCGGCACCATCCTCGACGACACGATCGTCTACCGGATGGACGACGGCGAGGCCGGCTCCGAGCCCGACTACCTGGTGGTGCCCAACGCTGGCAACATCGCCGCGGTCCACACCGCGCTGAACCAGCGGGCCTCGGGCTGGGACGCCGTCGTCGAGGACGAGTCCTCGACCACCGCCCTCGTGGCCGTGCAGGGCCCGCAGGCCGAGAGGATCCTCGCCCGGGCCATGCCGGAGGCCGCGGCGCAGCTGGCCGAGCTGAAGTACTACGGCCACCTGACCCTGACCGTGCCCACGGACGCCGGTGACGTCATCGCCGTCGTCGCCCGCACCGGCTACACCGGTGAGGACGGCTTCGAGCTGTTCCTGCCCGCCGCCTCCACCGCCGAGGCCGGCGACCGCGGCTCCGCCGTGTGGAACACGATGCTCTCGGCCGCGGACGAGGCGGGCGTGGAGCTGACGCTGTGCGGGCTCGCCTCGCGGGACTCGCTGCGCCTCGAGGCGGGCATGCCGCTCTACGGCAACGAGCTGGACACCGGGCACCAGCCGCACGCCTCTGGCGTCGGCTTCGCGGTGCCCGCGAGCAAGGAGGCCGACTTCGTCGGCCGGTCCGCGCTGGTCGGCAAGGACGACGTCGAGGAGGTCGTCGTGGGGCTGCAGGGTGCGGGCCGGCGTGCCGCCCGGCACGGCTACGCCGTGCTGGACGAGTCCGGCGAGCGGGTGGGCGAGGTGACCTCGGGCGCCCCCAGCCCGACCCTCGGACACCCCATCGCCCTGGCCCGCGTCCGCCGTGACGTGGCCGCCGAGGGCACGTCCCTGCAGGTGGACCTGCGCGGCCGCGGTGAGCCGTTCACCGTGGTGGCCACGCCGTTCTACCGCCGGGAGCGCTGAGCCCGACGCAGCCGTCCCTCGGCCCGCCGCTCGGCGGTCCCGGGGCCCTTCGCTAGACTCGGGCTCCGGGCCGTCGTCGCGGCCCCCCGTCCCGCCGTCCACCTGCAGGAAGTCCGCATGACTCACGTCGCCGCCCGTGCCCGGGTCCCCCTGAAGGGGCTGCTGGTCTTCCTCGCCGTCGCCGCCGTCCTGCTCCTGCTGGGCATCGTCACCGTCCTCCGCGGCGTGGCCGCCGACGCCGCCCGCGTGGACATCGTCACCGTGCTGGACGGCAACACCGTGGTGGTGAACCAAGGCGGCACCGAGCGGACCGTGGTCCTCGCCGGCGTCACGAGCGCGGGCCGCAACCCGGAGGGCCTCAAGGTCGGCCCCAACCTCTGCATGGGGGAGGAGTCCTACTCCTGGCTGCGTGATCGGCTCCCGCAGGGGGCGACCGCGAGCATGACCACCTCGGACGAGGGCGCGCCCGAAGGGATGGAGAGCGCGGTCATCTCGATCGGCGGCGGCACCGTCAACGTGGCCATGGCGGAGGCCGGCATGGCCGCCCCCACGGATGTCGCCGTCGGCAAGCGCCTGGCGGAGGAGATCGCCCAGGCCAATCAGGAGGCCGTGGGTCGCGGCGTGGGGCTCTACGACATCGAGGAGCCCTGCACGTACCAGAACCGGCTCTACGAGGCCCAGTTCGCCCTGGAGCAGATCCCGGAGGACGCGGAGGCGTCCCTGACGAAGATCGACGAGCGAGCGGTGGAGTACGCGGCCGGCCTGGACCAGGTGCGCCTGGTGCAGCAGGAGATCCGGGCCCTCGACCCGGAGAACGGCACGTTCGCCGACCTCGCCTACGGGCCGGCCAAGGAGTCGCTCCTGGCCGAGGCGGACCCGGTGGTGGAGCACGGGATGCAAGTCCTGAAGGACCTCAACACGCGGCGCAACGAGATCGCGGCCCGTGGCTGACCCCGCCGCGCTCAGTCCAGGGCGAGGGTGACGAGCCCGAGCTGGGCCGCCCGGATGATCAGCTGGACGCGGTCGCGGACCTCCAGCTTGGCCATGATCCGCGTGAGGTTGGCCTTGACCGTGGACTCGGAGACGAAGAGGTTCGCGGCGATCTCCGGGTTCGACTGACCCCTGGCCAGCAGCCGCAGCACGCCCAGCTCCCGCTCGGTGAGGTCGGAGCCGTCGGGGCTGCCGGGCTGCACCGAGGTGGGGCCCACCGTCGGCCGGTCCCGCTCGATCGAGGCGAGCAGCTTGGTCGCCACGGCGGGGGAGAGCACGGACTCGCCGCGATGGACGGCCTGAATGGCGCCCAGGATGGCCGGCGGCTCCGCGTCCTTGAGGAGGTAGCCGCCCGCTCCGGCGCGCAGGGCCGGCACGAGATAGTCCTCGGACGTGAACGTGGTGATCGCCAGGACCCGGATCGCGGGGTGGGTCTCCTTGATCCGGCGTGTGGCCTCCACCCCGTCCATCAGGGGCATCTGCATGTCCATCAGGACCACGTCCGGCTCGATGGCGGCGCACGCCTCCACGGCTTCGACGCCGTTGGCGACCACACCCACGCAGGTCATGCCGGGGGCAGAGTCGACGAGCACGCGGAGCGCGCCGCTCATGAGCGGCTGGTCGTCGGCGATCAGGATGCGCAGCTCTTCGGACACGCAGGTCAGCGTAACCGGTGCTGTGGCGCATGCCACCTTGTCGGCGTCGGGGCGAGGCCGGGGTGCCCGCCGGCCGTCATCTGCGCCATGCCGCGGCGCGGCCTGTGCGCGGCGTGCACCATTTGTGACGGGCGTCATACATACTGGGGCCATGAAGACTCGCGCTCTCCTCGCTTCCGCTCTCCTTCTCGCCTCCACCCTCGTCGGCGCTCCGGCCGCCGCCGCCTCGGCGGCCTCGGCCGAGGACGACGTCGTCACGCCCCTGGGCCTCTCCAAGGGCACTGCGGAGTGGACCTGTCGCCACTTCGGCATCTGGTGCGACTGACCCCGGGTCGGTCCGCCCCTGATGCCTGATTCGAGCCCATCGATCCCCTCCGTCCGGAGCGGCGCGCCCTCCCGGGCGCGCCGCTCCTCGTCGTGGCGTCAGCCGCGCAGCCTGCGGTGGGGCGCGTTCTGGGCCGCGGCGCCGCTGAGCCGCGTCTATCTCGCCTTCGGGTCGGCCTTCCTGCTCGCCTCGACCGCGTCCGACATCGGTCTTTTCGGCCCGGGCCACGGCGCCATCCCGGTCCTGGACGGGATCGCCATCGCGTCGGCGACCAGCGCCTTCCTCGCCCAGTGGTGGCGCAGCACGGTGGGCTTCGCCCTGCTCCTGCCCGGGGCCGTCGCGACCGTCGTCGGCGGTTCCGAGGTGCTCTTCGCCGTCGTCGCGCCCGTGGTCCTCGGGGCCGTCGCGGCGACCGCCCGTTCCTGGGGGTTCGTCGTCACGGCCGCCGTCCTGGCACTGACCTGGGGCGTCGCCCAGCCGTTCGCGGTGGGTCAGTCGAACGCGACGTGGTTCATCCTGCTGCTCATGTCCATGGGCCTCGGCGGCGGGCTCTTCATCCGCGAGAGCTTGGCCCGGCGGGAGCGGGATCGCCGCCGGGTGTTCGAGGCGGAGGAGCGGGCCCGGCTGGCCGCCGAGGCCGAGCGTCGCTCCCTGGCCCGCGACCTGCACGACGTGGTCGCGCACAACCTCACGATCATCTCGATGCAGGCTCGGACGGCACGCTACCTCGGCGCCCCGGAGGCGGCTCAGGGCGTGCTGGACGTGGTGGGGGACTCCGCGAAGGACGCGCTGCGGGACCTGCGGCGCATGCTCTCCATCCTCCAGGAGGACGGGATCGTGGACCCGAGCGGTGAGCCGGGCGCCGCGGGGGGCGCGGACGGGGCGACGTCCGCGGATCCGGTGCTGTCCGTGGCCCAACTGGCCGAGGAGCTGCGCAGTCTCGGAATGACGGTGGAGACGGACGTCCGCTGCGACCAGAACGCGATGCCGATCTCCGTGCGCTCCACCCTGCACCGGGTGCTCCAGGAGGCCACCACGAACGTCGCCAAGCACGCCGGCGAGGGCGCGCGCGTGTGCATCGAACTCCGCGACGCGGGGCCGGACGTGGTGCTCGAGGTGGAGAACACCGTCACCGAGCGGTCCGGCCCGCCGCAGTGGAACTCCTCCGGTGTGGGCCTGAACTCCATGCGGGATCGCGTGGCCACCTTCGGCGGCACGATCGAGGCCGGGCCGGGGGGCTGGGGGTGGCGGGTGCGCGCGGTGCTCCCCAGGTCCGTCTGACGAGGCCGACGCCGTCGCAGCGGCGGACCAGACCCATGTGACCTGCATCACATCAGGGCCCGAAAGTCTGCACCTTCCGCCACTGTCGGGGGCGCCGTCGTCCCTCCTAGAGTGGGTCATGCCCCATTGAGACGGTGCACAGTGCGAATCACGAGCCGGGATACATGCCTGAGGGGATGCGGGCCCCGGACGCGGTTCCGAGAAGGACGATGGCCATCCGGCCATCGTCCTTTTCGTTGTCGGGCGTGCTCAGGCCGGCTCGGCGGGCGACGGCTCCGGGGTGACCGTGCGGACGAGGGGACGGGCCGCCGTCCGGCCCAGGGCCATGAGCACGGCGGCCGGGAAGCCGATCACCGGGATGAGCATCGGCAGGATGCCCGCAGCGCCCTGCGTGAGCACCACCAGGCCGTAGAGCATGCCGATCAGCGCGTATGCCAGCACGTGGACCCACTGGTTGAGCACGTGCCGGAACGCCCAGTTCACGAGCAGGCACAGCGGCAGCCCCACCACCAGCCCGGCGACCCCGACCACCGTCAGCAGCGGTGTCAGGCTGCCAAAGGCCTGCAGGCCCGGGACCACGGCCAGGATCGCCACCACGGCGGCCATCACGAGGTTGGGCAGCAGCCAGGCCACGAGGAACCCGTTCAGTCCCATGCGCAGCTGCGGGCGGGGGCCGGAACGGGCCGCGCCCGCAGCTGCGCATGGGACTGACCGAGGTCCTCGTGGCCCGGCGGCCCCCCCACCTCGTGATGGCCGCCGGGGTGGCGGACCCGGGCCTGGGCCCTGGCCCGCAGGCCGGTCGCCGCCGGCCACCGCGGCCGCCGGCGGCCGGGGCCGCCGGGCTGG
>NZ_VIGS01000006.1:0-69984 GCF_006704135.1 Micrococcus sp. R8502A1 | reverse complement strand
CCGCCAGCAGCCGCGCGCGCTCCACGTGCTGGTGGAAGGTGAGCACGCCCAGGTGGTGCAGGCCGAGCTCGCGCATGCGGTCGGCCGCGTGGACGACCTCGCCCTGGGTGGTCACCGGATCGGGCGCTCAGGAAGTCGTCCAGGAAGGGCCGATGGTCCGCGCAGGCCAGCCAGGTCTTCACCCGGTCCGGGGCGTGGACGCGCGGGTTGTTCCACTCCAGGGCCCAGGCGGCCTCCGCGGTGCAGCCGCGACGCGAGCAGACCGGCCGCTCGGGCCCGTCCGCGGCGGCGTGCGGGGATCGGGTGGCGGAGGCACCGGCTGCGGGGTCGAGGCGGCCGGCCGCGAGGGCGCCCAGCAGGTCCATGTCCGGCTCGCCCGGGCCCGCCCCGATCACGCGGCGCCCCGTCCGGGCAGGCCGGGACCGCCGGCGGACGAGGACCCTCGGCCCAGCGCCCGGGGCGCACGGTCGCGCGGGTCGTCCACGAGGTCGCCGGTGAGCACGACCGGCTCGGGCGCCGCCGTGTCGTCGGGGCGGGGGGCCAGGGCCGGTCCCTGGGCGGGCACGGCGCGCAGGGTGCCGGCCTGCTGCGGGCCGGTGTTGTTCACGCGCACGACGGCGACGTAGGGCAGCACGACCGCGCCGAGGATGAACCCGAGCTGCCACCAGCCGTGGGTGAAGAGCGCGGCGACGAAGCAGGCGGTGCGGAGCAGCATCTGGACCAGGTAGCCCTTCATGCGCGCCTCCCGGTCCGCGCTGCGGCCGGCGGCGGCGGTGGTGACCCCCTGGACCTCCGGTGTCGTCCCGCGCCCGGCGCGGGCGGGACGGCCGGCTCGGGAGCCGGCGGCGGAGCTGGTCATGGCGCATCCTCCTGGCACGTCGCGCCCTGCGGAGGGCCCCCGCGCGGCCGCGGACGTAGAGTGGTGGTTCACATGCCGGCGCGCCCGCCCTCGGCGGCGTCCCGCAGGACGGCGTCGACGGCGCCGCGCCGGTGCTCCAGTCTAGTCCCGTCCCGTCCGGAAGGTGTTCCCATGGCCGATCAGACCACCACGCCCGCAGCGGACGCGCAGGCCGCCGGCCGCAGCGTCCTCGTCACGGGGGGCAATCGCGGCATCGGCCTGGCCATCGCCCGGGCGTTCGCCGCGAACGGCGACCGGGTGGCCATCACCTCCCGCTCGGGGGAGGGGCCGGAGGGGGTCCTCGCGGTCCGGGCCGACGTGACGGACGCGGCCTCCGTGGACGCCGCCTTCCGCGAGGTCGAGGAGGCCCACGGCCCGGTCGAGGTGCTCGTGGCCAACGCCGGCATCACCCACGACCAGCTGCTGCTGCGCATGTCCGAGGACGACTTCACCTCGGTGATCGACACGAACCTCACCGGCGCCTTCCGCGTGGTGCAGCGCGCCACCAAGGGCATGATGCGCCTGAAGCGCGGCCGCATCGTCCTGGTCTCCTCCGTGGTGGGCCTGCTCGGCTCGCCCGGCCAGGTCAACTACGCCGCCTCCAAGTCCGGCCTCGTCGGGATGGCCCGCTCGATCACGCGCGAGCTCGGCGCGCGCGGCGTGACCGCGAACGTCGTGGCCCCCGGCTACATCGACACCGAGATGACGCAGTCCCTCGACGACGAGCTCAAGGCCCAGTACAAGACGTCCATCCCGGCCGGCCGCTTCGCCGCCCCGGAGGAGGTGGCCGGCGTCGTGCGCTGGCTGGCCTCGGACGAGGCCGCGTACATCTCCGGGGCCGTGATCCCCGTGGACGGCGGCCTGGGCATGGGCCACTGACGACCACCGACCGCTGAGCAGACAGGAAGCACAGAACATGACCGAGCAGGACCTGGCCGGACGCGGCGTCGTCGTCACCGGCTCCTCCCGCGGCATCGGAGCCGCCACCGCCGAGCTGCTGGCCGCCCGCGGTGCGGGCGTCGTGGTGAACTACCGCCAGAAGGCGCCGCGCGCGAACAAGGTGGTGCAGAGGATCGAGGACGCCGGCGGCCGTGCCGTGGCCGTGGGCGGCGACGTGACCGTCGCCGAGGATCGGGCCGCGCTGCTGGACGCCGCCGTGGAGCACTTCGGCTCGCTCGACGTGCTCGTGCTCAACGCCTCGGGCGGCATGGAGTCCCAGTTCGGCGAGGACTACGCCATGAAGCTCAACCGTGACGCCCAGGCCGCGCTGGCCGACGCCGCGCTCGAGCGCATGGGCGCCGGCGGGCAGATCGTGTTCGTGACCTCCCACCAGGCGCACTTCATCGACGAGGTCGCCACGATGGACTCCTACGAGCCCGTGGCCCGCTCCAAGCGCGCCGGCGAGGACGCCCTGCGCGAGCGCATCCCCGCGTTCACCGAGAAGGGCGTGGGCTTCGTGGTGGTCTCCGGCGACATGATCGAGGGCACCATCACCGCCACCCTGCTCGACCGCGCCGAGCCCGGTGCCATCGAGGCCCGCCGCGAGGCCGCCGGCAAGCTCTACTCCGTGGAGGAGTTCGCCGCCGAGATCGCCTCCCTCGTGGGCCGCGAGGACCTCGAGGTCGGCCACACCGAGCTCGTGGGCGGCGCCGAGGACTTCCTCGGGCAGGACTGAACCCCACCACACCCCAGACGACGAGGGCCGGATCCGTGGGATCCGGCCCTCGTGACCTCCGGGCGCGGGCGCCTCAGAGACCGAGGAGCCACCGCAGGGGGGTGAAGGAGGGCACGTCGACGACGACGTCCGCGTGCTCCCGGAGGATCGGCTTCGCGCACAGCGCCACGCCGCAGCCGGCCGCCTCGAGCAGATCGATGTCGTTGGCGCCGTCGCCCACGCCGACGGCCTGCTCGGGGGTGAGCCCCGCGTCCTCGGCCCAGGCGCGCAGCATGGCGGCCTTCGCCGCGCGGTCCACGACGTCGCCGAGCACCTTCCCCGTCAGGTGCCCGTCCCGCACCTCGAGCTCGTTGGCGCAGTAGGCGTGCACGCCCCATGCCTCGGCCAGCGGGGCGAGCACCTGGGTGAAGCCGCCGGAGACCGCGCACACCCGGCCGCCGGCCGCGGTGACGGCCTCGATCAGCGCGAGGGCTCCCTCGGTGGGCCGGATGGCCCGCACCACGTCCGCCACGACGCCCACGGGCAGCCCCGCGAGCGCCTCGACGCGCGCGTGCAGCGAGGCGGCGAAGTCGAGCTCGCCGCGCATCGCCCGCTCCGTCACCTCAGCGACCTCGGCCTCGCGGCCGGCGTGGGCGGCGAGCAGCTCGATGACCTCCTGCCGGATCAGCGTGGAGTCCACGTCCGTCACCACGAGGGGCGCCGGCACAGCGGCGACCGCCGCCGGCAGCGTGAGCACGTCCCACCCGGAGCCCGGCTCCGGGGCCGCCGCCCACTCGTCCGCGGCGAAGCGCCAGCCCCGCAGGCCGTCGTCGGCGAGCCGTTCGGCGTCGTCGGGCACGCCGGCCGGGGGCGCGTCCGTGACGAGGAGGGCGGGGTCGGCGGTGACGACGAGGCGGCGCAGGGTGCTCATGCGCGGCATCCTAGGTGGCGGTGTGGGCGCGGCCGGGCGTGCGTCGCATCGGCGACGCGCCGGCCGGCCGGACTAGGCTGGCCCCCATGACCACCCCCGCGCCTCCCGACGACTGGTTCCTCCCGGATGAGGACGCCGTGCTGCAGATGCGCCGCGTGCGCGTGCGCCGCGGCACCACCGACATCCTCGGCCCCCTGGACTGGACGGTCCGCGCGGGGCAGCGGTGGATCGTGATGGGCCCGAACGGCGCCGGCAAGTCGACGCTGCTCCAGCTGGCCGCGGCCCGCCTGCACCCGACCGCCGGCGACGTCGGCGTGCTGGACGAGGTGCTCGGCGCCGTCGACGTGTTCGAGCTGCGCCCGCGCATCGGCCTGTCCTCCGCCCAGCTCGCCGCCCAGGTGCCCGCGAACGAGACCGTGCAGGACGCCGTCGTCACCGCCGCCTACGGGATCACCGGCACGTGGCGCGAGCGGTACGAGACGGAGGATCGCGCCCGCGCGCTCGGCCTCGTGGCGACCTGGGGGCTCTCCCGCCTCGCGCACCGCGCGTTCGGCACCCTCTCCGACGGTGAGCGCAAGCGCGTGCTCATCGCCCGCGCCCTGATGACCGACCCCGAGCTGCTCCTGCTGGACGAGCCCGCCGCGGGCCTGGACCTCGCCGGGCGGGAGGACCTCGTGCGCCAGCTGACGGCGCTCGCCACGGACGAGGACGCGCCCGCGCTGGTCCTCGTCACGCACCACCTCGAGGAGGTGCCCCCGGGCTTCACGCACGCCCTGCTGCTGCGGGACGGCGGCGTCGTGGCGGCCGGGCCCATCGAGTCGACGCTCACCGAGGAGCACCTCTCCGCGGCGTTCGGCACGGACCTGAAGGTGACGCGCACCGGCGGTCGGTACACCGCCGTGGCCCGGTGACGGCGCTGCTGACCGCGCAGCTGCTGGGCATGGACCTGTGGCAGGTCCTGCTCGTGCTGCTCGCGGGGTTCTGGGCCGGCACGATCAACTCGGTGATCGGCTCGGGCACGCTCGTCACCTTCCCGACGCTCGTGGCGGTCGGCTTCCCGCCCGTGACGGCCCAGGTCTCCAACGCGATGGGCCTGGTGGCCTCGGGCTTCTCCGGCACGTACGGGTACCGCCGCGAGCTGGCCCAGTCCCGGGCGCTCCTGCCGAAGCTGACCGTCGCGTCCCTGCTCGGCGGGGTCATCGGCGCCGCCCTGCTCACCACGCTGCCCCCGGCCGTGTTCGGCTACGTCGCGCCGGTGCTGCTCGTGGTGGCCCTGACGGTCGTGGTGCTGCAGCCGCGCATCCAGGGGTGGGTCCGGCGTCGGGCGGAGGACCAGGGGCCGACCCCCGGCGCGGACTCTCCCGTGCCGGTGGGCCCCGTGACCCCGACGCTGTGGACGCTCGTGTTCCTGACCGGCATCTACGGCGGCTACTTCGTGGCCGCCCAGGGCGTCATGCTCATGGCGATCTTCGGCGTGCTGCTGGTGGGCGGCACCCTCGTGCACGCCAACGCGGTGAAGACGTGGCTGTCGCTGGTGGTCAACCTCACCGCCGCCGCGTTCTACCTGGTCTTCGCCTTCGACCGCATCGACTGGCGGGCCGTCCTGTTGATCGCGCTCTCCTCGCTCGTGGGCGGGCTCGTGGGGGCGCGGATCGGGCGGCGCATCTCGCCGACGGCGCTGCGCGTCACCATCGTGATCGTGGGCCTGGCCGGGCTGGTGGTCATGGTGATGCGGCAGGTCTCGGGTGGGTGAGGGCAGGGCCCGCGAGGTGCGCCTGGAGCGGATCGAGGACCTCGCGGACCCCCGCCTGGCCCCCTACACGACCATGACGGACGCGGCGCTGCGCCGTCGCGTCGACGCCGAGCACGGCGTCTTCCTCGCCGAGTCCTCCCAGGTGGTCCGCCGCGCACTGGACGCCGGACACACCCCGCGCTCCTTCCTGCTGGGGGACCGCTACCGCGGGTCCTTCGCGGACGTGCTCGCCGCCCATCCGGACGTCCCGGTCTTCACCGGACCCGACGACGTGCTCGAGGCCCTCACCGGCTTCCACCTGCACCGCGGCGCCCTGGCCGCGATGGACCGCCCCGCGCCCCGGCCGCTCGCCGACGTCCTCGCGGGCGCCCGGCGCGTGCTCATCGCCGAGGACCTCGTGGACCACACGAACCTGGGCGCCGTGGTGCGCTCCGCCGTCGCCCTCGGCTGGGACGCACTGCTGCTCACCCCTCAGGCCGCCGACCCGCTCTACCGGCGCGCCATCCGCGTCTCGATGGGCACGGTGTTCCGCCTGCCGTGGGCGCGCCTGCCCGGTCCGGTCGCCCAGTCGCTGCCCGCGCTGCGGGCGGCCGGGTTCGCGGTGGCCGCCCTCGAGGTGACGGAGCGGGCCGTGGGCCTGGACTCCGCCCGGATCGAGCCGCTGCGGACCGCCGAGCGTCTGGCCCTCATCCTCGGCCAGGAGGGGCCGGGGGTCCGGCCCGAGACCCTCGCCCAGACCGACGCCGACGTCGTCATCCCCATGCCCGCCGGCGTCGACTCGCTGAACGTGGCCGCGGCCGCGGCGGTCGCGCTGTGGGAGCTGCGCGCGCGCTGACCGGCCCGGGTGCGGTAGAGTGGGCGGCTGGCCCGCCCTCCGGCGGACCCCCTGACCACACCTCTCGCGCCCCTGGTCCCAATCAGGCGGCTGAAACGAAGGATGCACCATGAAGTCTGAGATCCACCCGGATTACCGCTACGTCATCTTCAACGACCTCGCCTCCGGTGAGAAGATCCTCACCCGCACCACCGCGAACTCCGACAAGACCGCGGAGTGGACCGATGGCAACACCTACCCGGTGATCGACGTCGAGATCTCGGCCGCCTCGCACCCGTTCTACACGGGCAAGCAGCGCATCATGGACACCGCCGGCCGCGTCGAGCGCTTCAACGCCCGCTTCAAGGGCTTCGGCGGCAAGAAGTGACCGCGGCGGCCTGAGCCGCACGCCCACCACGACGACGGGCCCCGCGCCCCCGGAGCGATCCGGGCGGTGCGGGGCCCGTCGCGTCGCCCGTAGGCTGACGGGCATGACGACTCTCCACGGTGAATACAAGGTGATCGGCGGCAAGCTGGTCGCGGCGGACCTGAGCCTCGCGGACGGCCGGATCGCGACCGCGAGCATCAACGGCGACTTCTTCCTCGAGCCGGATGAGGCGCTCGAGGACCTCAACGCGGCGGTGGCCGGGCTGTCCGCGGACGCCGAGCACCGCGTCATCCGGGAGGCCGTCGAGCGGGGTCTGCGACCCGAGGCCGAGCTGTTCGGCGTGGACGCCTTCGCGGTGGCCTCGGCCGTGCGTCGGGCCCTCGGCAAGGCGACCACGTGGGGGGACCACGAGTGGGAGGTCATCGGGCCGGAGCCGATGCCGATCGCGCTCACCGTGGCCCTGGACGAGGTGCTCACCCGGCAGGTGGCCGAGGGACGTCGCAAGCCGACCATGCGCCTGTGGCAGTGGAACGAGCCGGCCGTGGTGATCGGCGCCTTCCAGTCGCTCGCCAACGAGGTGGACCCCGAGGGGGCGCGGCGGCACGGCATCAACGTGGTGCGGCGGATCTCCGGCGGCGGCGCGATGTTCATGGAGGCGGACAACTGCGTCACGTACTCGATGCACGTCCCGTCGTCGCTGGTCGACGGGCTGGAGACGGCGGAGACCTACCCGTTCCTGGACGAGTGGACCATGGACGCGCTCTCCCGACTCGGCGTGCACGCGTTCTACCAGCCGCTCAACGACATCGCCACGGACCAGGGGAAGATCGGCGGCGCCGCGCAGAAGCGGGTGGGCACGGCCGGGCTGCTGCACCACGTGACGATGAGCTACGACATCGACGCGGACAAGATGCTCGAGGTGCTGCGCATCGGCCGGGAGAAGCTGCGCGGCAAGGGCGTGACCTCGGCGAAGAAGCGCGTGGACCCGCTCCGGCGCCAGACCGGCGTCTCCCGCGCCGAGATCTGGGAGACCATGATGACCACCTTCGAGGAGCGCTACGGCGCCCGCCGCGTCGAGCTGGACGAGGCCACCCGTGAGGAGGCCGAGCAGCTGGCCCGCACCAAGTTCGCGACCCCGGAGTGGACCGCGCGGGTGCCCTGAGCCGCCTGACGGCGTCCCGGCACCGTCCGGCACGCTTCCGTCCGGGGGCGGTTTGCGGTGGTATTCGACGTGAATACCGCCCGAAACCGCCCCCGACGCGTCGAGGTGTGGCGGGGCGGCTCTGTCAGGATCGGACCATGACCCCCGACGACGACGCCCCCGTCCGCCTGATCGCCCGCTCCGACGCCCCGGGGCGCCCACGGTCGACCGTGGACGTCCACTGCGCCCTCGAGCTGGAGCTGGCCTCCGGCCGCCGCGTGCCTCTGCTCACGGACCGCGGCTGGACGAGCCGGGCGGCGGCCGCACGCCTGCCCAGGAGGAGACGCGACACTGGGACGCGCTGGCAGCGGTCGCGGCCGAGGCCGGGGTGCCGGTGGGTGCCGCAACGTTGCGCGAGCTGCCGCTGGTGGGGGAGACCTCGCCCGAGCTGGCCGCCCTCGTGGACCGGGCGCACCGCGAGGCCCGCGCCCTGAACCGGCTGCTCGGCGTCCACCCGCTGGCCCTCGGCACGGTCGCGCCGGCCGACGTGCTGGGCGCCGACGCGACCGCCGCGCTGCGGACCGGGCTGGCCGCGGGACTCGGCGTCGCGCCGACGGCGTGGGAGGACCCGGGCGTCGTGCTCGCGCCCGCCGCGGACGCCGACCCGGAGCTGCTGCACGTGGTCCTGCTCCACACGACCGCGGTGGTCGCCGGGCCACCCGCACTCGTGGCCCGCCTCGCGGACGCCGACGTCTCCGACCTGCTCGACGACGCCTCCCTCGGCGCGCACCTGCGCGGCCCGGTGGAGGACGTGTCGGCGGCCTGGCTCCACGCGGCCGACCGGCAGGCGCTGTCTCTCGACCCGGACGGCGGGGCCGCGCACGTGGCGCGCCACGCCGAACTGACGGCCGTGCTGGAGACGCGGCCCGTCGTCGTCGAGCGGGTGGGGATGCGCGACCGGGACGCCCAGCGCGCCGCCGACGCCGTGGGCCTGCGCCGGGTGGGCCGGGAACGCGTGCTCCGCGTCGCCGCGCCCTGAGCTGGAATGGTCACGACACGCCGTCTCGCCCGAGGGGAGGCGGCGTGTCGTGACCACTCTGCGCGGGAGGACTTACCGCTCAGCCCGCCGGCTGCGCCGCCTGCACGCGCAGGGACCGCCGCAGGGCGTCCGTGTGCTCCACGACCAGGCGCCGCAGGGCCCCCGGGGCGTCGGGGTGCTCGTCCAGCCAGCGCTGGGCCGCGGCCAGCGTCGGGTGCGACTCCTGCGCGTCCGCGTCGCCGGCCACCGCGTCCTGGCGGCCCGGGAACAGCCCGCCGATCGCGCGCGAGGCCAGCCCGTTGGACCGCGAGGCCCACACCGAGGTCAGGCGCGGCCAGAAGCCGGACTCGTAGGGGGCGAGGAGCTCGACCTCCCCCGCGGCGAAGCCGGCCGCCGTGGCCGAGAGCAGGTCGTTGGACAGCTCCGTGCCGGTGGCCGTGCGGCCGGACATGACCGCCTCCCACGCCGCGGCCTTGACCTCGGCCTCGGGGCGGGCGGCCGCGGCGAGGCGGTGCCATGTGACCGTCTGGGCGGTGCGGCAGGCCTCGAGCTCCGCGTCCAGGCGGTCCTGGTCGGCCCGGCCGGTCGCGGCGAGGGCCTGGAGCACGAGCCAGCGCAGCTCCGCGTCGATCGCCAGGCCCGGCGCCGGCGTCGCCGCGTCCTCGCCGAGCAGGGCGGCCTCGAGGGCCGCGGCCATCCCGACGTCCGCCCGCGCCAGCGTCGCCCACGTGCGGGCCGCGGTGCGCTGGCGGTCGGAGCCGGCCTCGAGCGTGCGGGTCTGCTCGGCCAGGACCCCGCCCAGCCGGGCCCGCAGCGCGCCCCGGTCCTCGGCGCGGGCGTACTGGCCCACGGCCGCGGCGGCCTGCGCCAGCACCTGCGCGTGCACGCCCACGGTCGCGATCCGCGCGGACAGCGTCGCCACCGCGTCCAGGAACCGGGCGACCGGCAGCTCGCCGTCGCGGGTCATCGACCACAGGGCGGCCCATACGGTGGCCTCCGCGAGCGGGTCCGCGATGGGGTGCGTCAGGGCCGCGCGCAGCGAGCCCGCGTCGAGCGCGACGGCGGCGTAGGTGAGGTCCTCGTCGTTGGGCAGCACGAGGCGGACGCCCCCGGGGACCTCGAGGTCCGGCAGGGGCACGGCCGCGCCCTCCGCCCCACCCGGCACGTCGGCGGTGACCTGGGCGGTGCGGCGCAGGACGCCGTCCTGCCCGGGCGTGAAGACGCCGACCTTCAGCACGTGCGGGCGGAGGATTGGCCCGCCCGTGACCGGGTCCGCGCCCTCCTGGCGCAGCACCGGGGCGTCGCCGTCGACGTCGACCCGCAGCCGGGGCACTCCGGAGGTGTGCAGCCACGCGTCCGCCCACGCGCGCATGTCCCGCCCCGAGGCGGCCTCGAGGACCGCCATGAAGTCGGCGAGGGAGGCGTTGCCCCACGCGTGGGCGGCGAAGTAGCGGTGTGCGGCGTCGAGGAACGCGTCACGGCCCACGTAGGCGGCCAGCTGCTTGAGCACGGAGGCGCCCTTGGCGTAGGTGATGCCGTCGAAGTTCTGACGGGCGGCCTCGAGGTCGACGATGTCCGCGACGATGGGGTGCGTCGTCGGCATCTGGTCCTGCACGTACGCCCAGGCCTTGCGGCGGGACGCGAAGGTCACCCACGCGGTCCGGAAGTCGGTGGCCTCGTCCACGCCGAGGGCGCCCATGTAGTCCGCGAACGACTCCTTGAGCCACAGGTCGTCCCACCAGTGCATCGTCACGAGGTCGCCGAACCACATGTGCGCCATCTCGTGCAGGATCACGTTGGCCCGACCCTCGTACTGGACCGCGGTGGCCCGCGAGGTGAACACGAAGTCCTCGGTGAAGGTCACGAGGCCCGGGTTCTCCATGGCGCCGAGGTTGTACTCGGGCACGAACGCCTGGTCGTACTTGCCCCACGGGTACGCGACGCCGAAGAGGTCGTGGAAGAACGTCAGCCCCCGCTTCGTCACGTCGAACACGGCCTCGGGGTCGAACGCGTCGGCCATCGTGCGCCGGGTGAACAGCCGCAGCGGCACGGCCCGCGCGCCGCTGGCCGGGTGACCGTCCCAGGCGTCCTCCCACTGCGCATAGGGGCCGGCGAGCAGCGTCGTGATGTAGGTGGACTGGGGGAGCGTCGGGGCGAACTCCACCCGGACGACACCGTCCCCGGCAGGCGTCCGGGACACCTCCGGCCGGTTCGAGGCCAGCACCCAGTCCTCGGGTCCGGTGAGGGAGAAGGTGAAGGCGGCCTTGAGGTCCGGCTGCTCGAAGTCCGGGAACACGCGGCGCGCGTCGGCGGGCTCGTACTGGGTGTAGAGGTAGACCTCGCCGTCGGCGGGGTCCGTGAAGCGGTGCAGGCCCTCGCCCGACCGGGAGTACACGGACCGGCCGACCAGCTCGACCACGTTCTGCGCCGCCAGGTCGGGCAGCAGGACCCGGGCCTGGCCCACGACCTCGGCCACGTCCAGCGCCGTGCCGTTGAGGGTCACCGACTCCACGCCGCCGTGGATCCAGTCCAGGTGGGTCTGCGTGCCGGGCTCCGCGCACGCGAAGCGGATCACGGTGCGGACCGGATAGGTGTCGGCCGCGGCGTCCCGGGCGTCGGAGAGGTCCACGTCCACGACGTAGTCCTGCACCGTGAGCAGGCGGGAGCGGTCCGCGGCCTCAGCGCGGGTGACGTTGGTGGCGTCGAGGTCGGGGGTGGTGTCGGTCAAGGCGAGCCTCCGGTCGGGGATCCAGCGGGGACGGCGACGCGCGGACACACCGGGGCGTGCCCGCGCGTCGGCGGTGGTCCGGGGCCGGCGGCCCGGGGCCGCGTCAGTGCGGCGTCGGGACGGGCTGGCCCTTGGAGAGCACCGTCAGCCCGGATTCTGTCACGGTGTAGCCGTTCGCCTCGTCCTCCGCCCGGTCGAAGCCGATGCGCGCGCCCGGGGGCACGACCACGTTCTTGTCCAGGATCGCGTTGCGCACGTGGGCCCCCTCGCCGATCACGACGGAGTCCAGCAGCACCGACTGCTCCACCCACGCCTCGTTGTGCACGCGCACGTCCGTGGAGAGCACGGACTGGGCCACGGTGCCGCCGGAGATGACCACGCCCTGGGAGAGGATCGAGTCGTTCGCCGAGCCGGGGCGGCGGGTGGACGAGCGCACGAGCTTGGCGGGCGGGGAGACGGACTGGCGGGTGTAGAGCGGCCACTCGCGGTTGTAGAGGTTGAACTCCGGCCACGGCTGCACCAGGTCCATGTGCGCGTCGTAGTAGGAGTCCAGGGTGCCGACGTCCCGCCAGTAGTGCTTGCCGGCCGTGCCGCCGGGCACCTCGTTGGCGGTGAAGTCGTACACCCCGGCCTCGCCGCGCTCCACGAACAGCGGGATGATGTCCCCGCCCATGTCGTTGTTCGACTCGGGGTTCTCCTCGTCCTGGTTCAGCGCCGCCACGAGGGCGTCCGTGTCGAACACGTAGTTGCCCATCGACGCCAGGAACTGCGTGGGGTCGTCCGGCAGGCCGGGGGTCGTCTCCGGCTTCTCCACGAACGCCGAGATCCGCGTCCTGTCCTGCGGGTCCGTCTCGATCACCCCGAACGAGGAGGCCAGCTCGAGCGGCTGGCGCACCGCGGCCACGGTCGCCTTGGCGCCCGAGGCGATGTGCTGGTCCACCATCTGCTGGAAGTCCATGTGGTAGACGTGGTCCGCGCCGATGACGACGACGATGTCCGGCCGTGCGTCGTGGATCAGGTTCATGGACTGGTAGATGGCGTTCGCGCTGCCCGTGAACCAGTCCTTGCCCCGGCGCTGCTGCGCCGGCACGGAGGCCACGTAGTTGTTCAGCAGCGTGGACATCCGCCACGTCTCGGAGATGTGGCGGTCCAGCGAGTGCGACTTGTACTGCGTCAGCACCACGATCTCGCGGTACCGGCTGTTGACCAGGTTGGAGAGCGCGAAGTCGATGAGGCGGTACGTGCCGCCGAACGGGACGGCCGGTTTGGCGCGGTCGGCCGTCAGCGGCATCAGGCGCTTGCCCTCACCGCCCGCCAGCACGACCGAGAGGACCTTCTTCTGCACCATCTGCGTCACTCCTCGTGAGCCGGGTCGTCGCGACCCGCACGCGTGCTCTGGGCGTGCGGGGCATCCGTGCCGCCAGACTATCGACCCCCGCCGGGCTGAACTAGGTTGGGGGCGTGCGCATCGACATCGTGAGCAAAGAGTTCCCCCCGTCCATCTACGGCGGTGCCGGCGTCCACGTCGCCGAGCTGACCCGTGTCCTGGCCTCCCGTGCCGACGTCCGGGTGCACGCCTTCGGCGAGCCGCGCGACCCCGACTACCACGGGGCGCGCGTCCTCACGTACCCGAACCCGCCCGGGTTCGACGCCGCCAACGGGGCCGTGCAGACCCTGGCCACCGACCTCACGATCCTCGGCGACCTCGAGGGCGCCGACGTCATCCACTCCCACACCTGGTACGCCAACCTGGCCGGCCACCTCGGCAAGCTCCTGCACGAGGCCCCCCACGTCCTCTCCGCGCACTCCCTCGAGCCGCTGCGCCCCTGGAAGGCGGAGCAGCTCGGCGGCGGCTACGCCCTGTCCAGCTGGGCCGAGCGCACGGCCTACCTCGGGGCGGACGCGGTCATCGCGGTCTCGGACGGCATGCGCCGGGACATCCTGGCCTGCTACCCGGACGTGGACCCGGCGAAGGTGCACACGGTCCACAACGGCATCGACACGCAGGTCTGGACCCCGCAGACCGGCACCGCCGCACTGGAGAAGCACGGGATCGACCCGGACAAGCCCTCCGTCGCGTTCGTCGGCCGCATCACGCGCCAGAAGGGCGTGCCGCACCTGCTCCGTGCGGCCCTGCGGCTGCCGGAGGACGTCCAGCTCGTGCTGTGCGTCGGCGCCCCGGACACCGCGGAGCTGGCGCACGAGGTCAACGGGCTGATCGCCGAGCTGCGGCGCACCCGCCAGGGCGTCGTCGTGATCGAGGGGATGATCCCGCGCCACGAGGTGATGGAGATCCTCACGGCCGCCACCGTGTTCGCCTGCCCCTCGGTCTATGAGCCGCTGGGCATCGTCAACCTCGAGGCGATGGCGTGCGGCACCGCCGTCGTCGCCTCCGCCGTGGGCGGCATCCCGGAGGTCGTGCAGGACGGCGAGACCGGCCTGCTCGTCCCCTTCGAGCAGGTCGACGACGGCACGGGGGCGCCCGTGGACGAGGAGGGGTTCGCCGCCGACTTCGCGGCCGCGCTCACCCGCGTCGTGGAGGACCCGGAGCGCGCCCGTGCGATGGGTGAGGCCGGCCGGGCCCGTGCGATCGAGCACTTCTCGTGGGAGACCATCGCGGAGCGCACGATCGAGGTCTACGAGGCCGTGCTGCGCTGAGCCCGCCCGGCCACGCAGACGGGCCCCCGCCACCGCGAGGTGACGGGGGCCCGTGTGCGTCCGGGGGACGGTCGCGGTCAGCCGCGGCGACCCCGCGCCGCCTTCTCGCGGGCGCGCACGGCCTTCTCGTCCTCCGGCTCCTCGCCGGCGGCCCGGCGGGCCGTGAACCAGGCGTGGGCCTCCTCCTGGCGCTGGGTCTCGGCGTCCGTGGCCACCGCCATGCGCAGGTGCTCGGGCTCGAGGCCGAACGCCTCGACGAGCTCGAGGGCGAAGGGGCGCAGCCGCTCGGCGAGCCGGTTGACGTAGCCGCGCAGGGCCCGGGCGCGCTGGCTCGAGACGCGGCCGTGGGCCACGAACCAGCCGAGGTCGTCCTCGATGAGGCGCAGCGCGAAGAGGTCGCGCAGCCACGTCAGGACAGTCTTCGTGGTCTCATCCGTGATGCCGTCCAGGGCGCGGGTGAAGGCCTCCCACTGCAGCAGCTCGCCGTGGTTGCGGGCGGCCTCGATGAGCTCGTGCTGGCGCGTGTTGAACGCCTCCGCCTGAGCCGCCTGGCCCTTGCCCCGGGCCCCCGAGAGGGTGCCGGCGACGTCGGCGGTCTTGGCGCGGACGCGCTCGGTGAGCAGCTCATGCTGCACGGCGGGGTCCTTGAACCAGTTCGCGGAGCGGCGCTCGGACCCGCCGTCGGCCACGGACTGGACGACCTTGTGCAGGCCCGCACGGTGGAGGGCGTCCGAGGCCTGATGGACCACGTAGCGGGAGAGGGCGCCCACATTGAGACGTCCGAACTCCTTCGAGTAGTCGGTCAGCAGACGCTTGCCCACCAGCTGCAGGAGCACCGTGTTGTCGCCCTCGAACGTGACGTACACGTCCAGGTCGGCACGCATCTGGGCCACCCGGTTCTCGGCGAGGAACCCGGCGCCGCCGCACGCCTCGCGGGCCTCCTGCAGGGTGTCCAGGGCGTGCCACGTGGTCAGCGGCTTCACGGCCGCGGCGAGCGTCTCGAGCTCCTGCCGGTCCACGTCCGTGTCGGAGCGGCCGGAGAAGACGTCGTCGAACTTCTCGACGAGCTCGTTGGAGGCGAAGGCGTCCGCGTAGGCGCGGGCGAGGCGGTCGATGAGGCGGCGCTGGTGGTTCTGGTAGTCCAGCAGCACCTCCTCCCGCTGCGGGTCGGAGGCGTTGAACTGGCGGCGCTGCTCCGCGTAGGCCAGCGCACCGTGCAGGCCGAGGAAGGAGGCCGTGGTGGCGGCGAGGGACAGGGAGACGCGGCCCTGGACGAGCGTGCCGAGCATCGTGAAGAAGCGACGCCCGGGGGAGGCGATGGGCGAGGAGTAGGTCCCGTCCTCCGCCACGTCGCCGTAGCGGTTGAGGAGGTTGGTGCGCGGGATGCGGACCTGGGTGAAGTGCAGGCGGCCGTTGTCGATGCCGTTCAGTCCGCCCTTGAGGCCGTCGTCCTCGCCGCCCACGCCGGGCAGGAAGGCACCCTCCTCGTCCCGGATGGGGACGTAGAAGCAGTGCACGCCGTGGTTGACGCCCCGGGTGATCAGCTGCGCGAAGACCGTGGCCGCCCTGCCGTGCAGCGCGGCGTTGCCGAGGTAGTCCTTCCAGGCGCCCTTGAACGGGGTGTGGATGACGAACTCCTGGGTCGCCTCGTCGTACGTGGCGGTCGTGGCGATCGAGGCGACGTCCGAGCCGTGCCCGATCTCGGTCATGGCGAAGGCGCCCGGGACGCTCAGGTCCATCGCCCCCGGCAGCCACCGACGGTGGTGCTCGGCGGTGCCCAGGTGCAGGATCGCCGAGCTGAACAGGCCCCACTGCACACCGGCCTTGATCTGCAGGGAGGGGTCGGCCAGCACGAGGTCCCCGAAGGCGGAGATGTTGCCGCCGTGGTTGTCCTCGCCGCCGAACTCGCGCGGGAAGGCACGGTGGACCGCGTTGCGCTCCACGAGGACGCCCAGCTGCCGCAGGACGCGGGCGCGGTGCTCGTCCATGCCGAGCAGCGGGTCGCGCCACACGGCGGGGTCCTTGGCCAGTTCGCGGGATTCGCGGCGCTCCGCGGCCCAGCGGCCGAGGAGTGCCTCCTCGAGGGCCGCGGCGTCGAGGGAGCCGGGCGTCGGCCGCTCGGGCGCGATCTCGGCGACGTCGGAGGGGACCTCGGTGCTGTGCGTCGGGGACTGGGGGGCGAGCTTCTCGTGGACGGTCATGACGATGCTCCTGTTCGTGAGTGGGGGCGGGCACGGTCGGCGTCCGCCGCCGCGGGTTCGAGGGAGGCGCCGGGCGCGGCGCCGATGAGGCCGGTGAGCAGCCAGTCGGCGATGGCGCGGGCCATCGTCTCGACCGGGATGCGACCGGCGGCCGGGGTTCGCAGCCAGGTCTCGGCGGCGGCCCGGACGAGGCCGACGGCGGCGCGCGGCCACAGGGCGAGCGGGTCCGCCGGGGCCGGGGCGTGGCCCCGCGCGGCCATCCCGCGCGCCAGGCCCGACTCGAGCACGGCGTAGACGCGCTCGAGGAACGGACCCAGCACAGGGGCCTCGGCCGTGGCGGGGGACGGGGCCACGGCGAACGCGTACACCTCGGGCGACGTCGCCGCGACCGTGAGGTACACCTCGACCATGCGACGCAGCGCCTCGGGCTCGGAGACCGGTTCGTCCGCGACCTCGAGCAGGCGGCGCTCCATGTGGGCGGTGACCCGCTCGGACACCGCCAGGCGCAGGCCCTCGCGGTCGCCGAAGTAGCGGTAGTAGACGGTCTTGGAGGTGCCCGCGTGGGACGCGATCTCCTCCATCGAGGCGTGTGCGCCCAGGACGTGCACGGCCGACCGGGCGGCCCGGACCAGTTCCAGACGGCGCTCGGCGCGGTGCCGGTCCCAGCGGACGCTGCGACCGTCCCGGGCGGTGGACGTGACGGTGTTCACGAAACCGAGCGTATCAGGTACTGTGGGTCACAGTCACCCACCCCGCCGACGTCCGTATCGTCCGGGGTGGAAACGCCCCCCGCCGCGTCGGCGGCGGGCCCGCCGTCGAGAGGACCGTCATGACCCACCACGAGACCCCCGCGTCCGAGACCGCCTCCCGCCCCGCCGTCGCCGGCGGAGCGCTGCGCCCCGCCGTCATCCTGGGCGGCAACCGCATCCCGTTCGCCCGTGCCAACACCGCCTACGCCGAGGTCGGGAACCAGGAGATGCTCACGGCCACGCTCGACGGCCTCGTCGCGCGGTTCGGGCTCCAGGGCGAGCGCCTCGGTCAGGTCACCGCCGGCGCCGTCCTCAAGCACCCGCGCAACTTCAACCTCACCCGCGAGGCCGTCCTGGGCTCCGCGCTCTCCGCCGCGACCCCCGCCGCCGACGTCCAGGTGGCCTGCGCCACCGGCATGGAGGCCCTGGGCACCCTGGCCAACAAGATCCGGCTCGGCCAGCTCGACTCCGCCATCGGCGGCGGCGTGGACTCGATCTCGGACGCCCCCGTCTCGCTCTCCGACGGTGCGCGCCGCGTGCTGCTGCAGCTCAACACCGCCAAGACCACGAAGGACCGCCTGCGCGCCCTCGCCCAGCTGCGCCCCGGGCAGCTCGTGCCCGAGCCGGCCGGCGCAGGCGAGCCGCGCACCGGCATGTCCATGGGCGAGCACCAGGCCCTGACCACCCACAAGTGGGGCATCACCCGTCAGGCCCAGGACGAGCTCGCCGCGGCCTCCCACCGGAACCTCGGCGCCGCGTACGCCGCCGGGTACATGGACGATCTGGTGACCCCGTTCCACGGCCTGGCCCGCGACAACAACCTCCGCCCCGACTCCACGCCGGAGAAGCTGGCCGGCCTGAAGCCCGCGTTCGGTCGCCAGCTGGGGGACGAGGCGACCATGACGGCCGCCAACTCCACCCCGCTCACCGACGGCGCCTCCGCGGTGCTGCTCTCCTCCGAGGAGTGGGCCGCCGAGCGTGGGCTTCCCGTGCTCGCCGAGTTCGTGGACATGGAGAACGCCGCCGTGGACTTCGTCGACGGGCACGAGGGCCTGCTCATGGCCCCCGCCTACGCCGTCCCGCGCCTGCTGGCCCGGCACGGGCTCACCCTCGACGACCTCGACTTCGTGGAGATCCACGAGGCGTTCGCCGGCACCGTCCTGTCCACCCTCGCCGCCTGGGAGGACGAGGAGTACTGCCGCGAGCGCCTCGGGCTGCCGGGTGCGCTGGGCTCGGTGGACCGCGCCCGGCTCAACGTGCACGGCTCCTCGTTGGCGGCCGGCCACCCCTTCGCCGCGACCGGCGGCCGCATCGTCGCCCTGCTGGCCAAGATGCTGCACGAGAAGGGGGAGGGCTCCCTCGGCCTCATCTCCGTCTGTGCCGCCGGCGGCCAGGGCATCGTCGCCCTGCTCCGCGGCCGCTGAGCCCCGACCGACCCGACCCGAGAGGACCGACCATGACCGACCGTTACGGCACCTTCGTCGCCTCGCCCCTGGGCCGCCGCCTCACCGGCGCCCTGGGCCTGCCTCAGCCCGTCGAGCTGCGCCGGCACACCCCCGGCGACCCCGTGCTGCCCGGCTCCGTGCTCGTCCTGGGCACTACCCCCGCAGCCGAGGACGCCCGCACCCTCTTGGCCTCGTGGGGCCTCGAGGTCGCCGACGCCCCCCGGGAGGGCGCCCGCCACGCGGCGATCGTCGCGTGCTTCGACGGGGTCGCCACGCCCTCGGACCTCGGCGCGGTGGCACTGGAGATCGGCGGCGCGCTGCGCTCGCTGGGCTCCTCCTCGCGCGTGGTGACGGTGTTCGAGGACCCCGAGGCCGCCACGGACCCGACCCTGCGCGCCGCCCGCCAGGGCGTCACGGGCCTGACCCGCTCCATCGCGCACGAGATGCGCCGCGGCGGCACGGCCAACGGCCTGGTCCTGGGCGAGGGCGTGCCGCTCACCGCCCCCGGTGCGGCCGGCGCGCTGGCGTTCCTGCTCTCCGGTCGCGCGGCGTACGTCTCCGGCCAGTTCGTGCCCGTCGCCACCGCCGACGGCGCGATCCCCGCCGACGCGGCGCGCCCGCTGGCCGGCAAGGTCGCCGTGGTCACGGGCGCCGCCCGCGGCATCGGCGCCGCCATCGTGCGGACGCTCGCCCGCGACGGGGCCGCCGTCGTCGGCGTGGACGTCCCGGCGGCGGGCGAGGCGCTGGCCGAGGTCGTGAACGAGGTGGGCGGCACCGCGCTCGCCCTGGACATCACGGCGCCGGACGCCGGCGCGCGCATCCTCGAGCACTGCCGCACCCGGCACGGCCGGATGGACGTGGTGGTGCACAACGCCGGGATCACCCGGGACCGGATGCTGGCCAACATGGACGCCGCGCGCTGGGACTCCGTCCTCGCCGTGAACACCACGGCCCAGCTGGCCATGAACGAGGCCTTCCTCGCCGAGGACGCCCGGGACGTGGCGGGTCAGGGGCTGCGCATCGTGGGCCTGGCCTCCATCTCCGGCATCGCGGGCAACCGCGGCCAGACGAACTACGCGGCCTCGAAGGCCGGGGTCATCGGCCTGACTGCGGCGTCCGCCCCGGTCCTCGCGGCCCGCGGGGGCACGATCAACGCGGTGGCCCCGGGCTTCATCGAGACCGAGATGACCGCGAAGATCCCGCTCGCCACGCGCGAGGTGGGCCGGCGGCTCAACGCGCTGCAGCAGGGCGGCCTGCCGCAGGACGTGGCCGAGACGGTGGCCTGGCTCGCCTCGGACGCCGCCGGCGGCACCAACGGGGCCACACTGCGGGTCTGCGGCCAGTCGAAGCTGGGGGCGTGAGGATGCAGACCACGCAGCTGTCCGCCCCGCCCTCCCTCGGCCGGCTCTACGTCCGGGCCGCCGGGCGGGCCGCCACGGACGCCGTCGTCCGTCGGCGCCGTCCCCGCGAGCTCCCGGACCGTCAGGTGGTCGTGACCGGCCACCGCATCCCGGCCGAGGCCGTGACCGCGTGGCGCGGGGCCGTCGGGTCCGCCAATCCGGCGGACCTGCCCTCGGTCCTGGTGCACACCCAGGTGTTCGGCGCGGCCATGGAGCTGATGGCCGACCCCGAGTTCCCGCTGCCCCTGCCCGGGCTGGTGCACCTGAGCAACACCGTCCTGCACCACCGGCCCGTCGCGGCGGAGACCGCCCTGCGCGTCACCGCACGTGCGGTGGGTCTCGTCCCGCACCACGCGGGCACCGCCGTGGACGTCGTCGTGACCGTCGAGGGGCCCGGCGACGACGGCGAGGAGGCACTGCTGTGGGAGGGCGTCTCCCGGTACCTCGCCAAGGGCGTCCACCTCTCCGGCCTGCGTCCCGAGCGGCCCGCCCGCCCGGACTTCGTGCCCCCGACGCCGACCGCCCAGTGGCGCTTCGGCACGGGGGCCGGGCGCCGGTACGCGGGCGTCTCCGGGGACTGGAACCCGATCCACCTGACGGGCGTCTCGGCTCGACTGTTCGGCATGAAGGGCGCGATCGCCCACGGGATGTTCCTGGCCGCCCGGATGCTCGAGGGCCGTGAGCCGGCCGGCGCCGGGTTCCGCTGGCACATCGACTTCGAGGCGCCCGTCGTGCTGCCGACCACCGTGGCCGTCCGCTACGAGCCCGGGCCCGACGGCGGCACGCGCGTGTACGGCTGGGATGCGCGGCGCCGGCGCCCGCACTTCTCCGGGGAGATCACTCCGCTCGAGTCCTGACGGCCACCGGGCCCGCGCACCGGCCCACCGAGACTCGCTGTCTCGGCGGGCCGGTGCGTTCGGGCGGTCAGGCGTCCAGCCCGGGCGACCGCCGCGGCACGGCGGCGACGGCCTCGAGCAGCCCGTCCGCGTAGGCCTCCCACGAGTGACCGGCGGCGTGGCGCACGGCGCCGGTCCCCAGTGCCGCCCAGGCATCACGATCCGCCAGGATCTCGGCCAGGGCCTCGGCCCACGCCTCGGGGGTGCCTGCCGTCACGTGGCGGCCGGACACGCCGTCGAGGACCGCGTAGACCAGTCCGCCGACCCGGTGCGCCAGCACGGGCGTGCCGCAGGCCTGTGCCTCGAGGGCGACCAGGCCGTAGGTCTCGGACGCGCTCGGCATCGCCACGACGTCCGCCGCCCGGAACTGGGCGGCCAGGGCAGGCGCGGGCACCGGCCCGGAGAACGTCACCAGGTCGGCGACCCCCTCCCGCGCGGCCAGTCCCGCCAGGTCCAGTCCGTTGTCCCCCGAGGCGGCCCCGTTCACATGCAGGCGCACGCCCGGGTCGACGCCCGCGCCACCGGCCCGCTCGCGCAGCACCCCGAGGGCGGACACGAGCAGGTGCGGGCCCTTGTGACGCTGCACGCGACCGGCGAACAGGACGCGCAGGGCCCCGTCGTCCTCCGGCGCGCCCGGCCACTGCGCGGCGCCGTCCGGCGTGAACGTCTCGAGGTCGGCCCCGGGGGGCAGCACCCGGGTGCGGGCGCGGGGCACGTCCAGCAGCTCGCGCAGGTCGGCGACCTCGGCGGCGGAGTTGACCACGAGCAGGTCGGCCCGCTCGACGATTCCGCGTTCGGCCTCGACCCGGGCGTCCGGCTCGCGCAGCTCGGGGTCCTCGAGCATCTTCGCCGCCGCCGTGGTGTGCATGGTCTGCAGGTACGGGGCGTGGGCCGCCCGCGCCAGCGCCGCGGCGGTGGACCCGGAGAGCCAGTAGTGGCCGTGCACGAACGCGACGGGCGGGGCGTCCGCGCCACCGAGGACGGGACCGCCCGGCACGGCGTCCGAGGCGAGCCAGTCCAGGGCCGCGCGGGTGAACTCGGCGCCGAGTCCCGCCAGCTCCTCCTTGGGCACGGGAGCGGACGGCCCGGCGGCGAGGTCCACGACCGTGACCGGCGGGGCCTGCCCGCCGGCGTCCACCATCCGGACCCGTGCGCCATCCGCTCCCACCGGCTCCTCCGCCCGGGTCAGCAGGATCATCCGCACGCCCCGGCGGGCCAGGGCCACGGCGGCCTGCCGCACGTAGACGTTCATGCCGCCGGCGTCGCCGCGGCCGGGCTGGGCCAGGGGGGAGGTGTGCAGGCTGACCCCGATCCCCACCGGCACGGACGCGCGCAGTTCGGCGTCCACGGCGTCGAACAGCCGGGCCGCCGACGCCGAGTCCGCCAGGTCCTCGACGGAGACCATCCGTCCGGCGCCGTCGCCGAGGGGTACGGTCCAGTTCGGGTACTGGTCCTGGAGGGTGCCGGGCTGGTTCTGGATGCGCCGCTCGCCCACGGCGTCCACGAGCGCCACGCTGTGCAGGGCCGAGGGCGCCTGCGCGAGCAGGCGGTGCAGGGCCACGATCTGGCGTTCCCGCACCTCGGGGCCGGCCTCGGGGACGTCCACGTCCGCCTCGGCGAGCAGCCCGCGCCGGGCCGCGGCGGCGAGGAAGGCGCGCACCTCCTCCGCCGACCGCCGGCGTTCCTGGGCGACGTCCACGGTGTAGAGGCCCAGCCGTTCGCGCAGGTCCACCTGGACGCCCTCGAGGTAGCCGGCCGTGGGCGGCAGGTCGTGCGTGTTCACCGCCGCCATGGCCAGCCGCCGGTAGCGCTCCGGCGGGGTGGGCTCGCCGTCCTCCTGCTCGAACCAGAGGATCGACGTGCCGAGCACGCCGGCCTCGGCCAGGCGGCGCTGCACCCACGGCTCGAAGGTGCCGAGGTCCTCGCCCACCACGACGACGCCGGCCCGCTCGGCCTCGAGCGTGAGCACGGCGAGCATCGCCTCGTGGTCGTACTCGACGTACGCGCCCTGGGTGGCGCCGGCGCCCTCCGGGATCCACCACAGGCGGAACAGCCCCAGGACGTGGTCCATGCGGATGCCGCCCGCGCCGCGCAGCACGGTGCGCAGCATGTCCCGGAACGCGGCGTAGCCGGTCTCGGCCAGACGGCGCGGATGCCAGGGATGCTGCGACCAGTCCTGGCCCAGCTGGTTGAACAGCTCCGGCGGCGCGCCGACGGACATGGTCGGCACCAGCACGTCCCCGAGCATCCACGCGTCCGCGGTCTCGCGGGTCGCCCCGACCGCCAGGTCCACCATGACGCCCATGCGCATGCCGGCCGACCGGGCCCGCTCCTGCACGCCGGCGAGCTGCTCGGCGGCGATCCACTGCACCCAGCGGTGCAGGTCGACGTCGGTCGCGCGTTCGACGCGGACCCGCTCGGCCTCGACCCCGCCCGGCGCCCAGGCCGGGTCGGCGAGATCGGGCCCGGTGCCGTCGCCGTCCAGGCGCAGGACGGACCAGAGGGCGAAGTCGTCCAGGCCCGGGCCGGCCTCGGCGCGGAACCGCGCGTAGGCGGCCTCGCGCTCGGGGGAGCGGGGCACCTCGTGCACGCGGCGCAGCGCGGGCCACAGGACGGCGGCGACGGCGGCCCGGTCGATCCGGCCGGTGCGCTCCAGCTCCGCCTGGACGCGGGCGCCGGCCGACCGCAGCTCCGCCTGCTCCGCGGCGGGCAGGTCGGCGAACTCGGGGATCGAGGGCACGTGCACGACCAGCGCCGAGAGGAACCGACGGGAGACGGGGGAGTAGGGCGAGTCCGCCGGATGGGGGCCGGGCTCGACCGCGTGCAGGGGGTGCAGCAGCAGGAAGTCGGCGCCGTGCCGGGCGACGATCTCGGCCAGGGACGCCATGTCCGCCGCGTCGCCGATGCCCCACGAATCCGCCGAGGTCACCGAGTAGCCCTGCGCGGCCGCGCCCCAGCCGCGGCGCTCGAGGAAGGGACGCGCCGTGCTCAGCCGGGACGGGGCGCAGACCAGGACCGCGGAGGCGGTGGAGCCGGAGCCGCTGGTCACCTCCAGCCGGTGCCAGCCCGGGGCGAGGTCGGCGGGGATCTGCACGTGGACGCGCTCGCGCTCGACGCCGTCGACCAGGCGGACCTCGGACACCGGCTCGCTCACGCTCACCTCGAGGGTCCGCCCGTCCTCCGTGTGCACGCGGGCCACGACCGGCTCGCCCGCGGCCACGTGGCACGGCACGGACAGGCGGTGACCGGACCGGGCGGCCACGGTGGGCGGGAGCACGTCCCGCCAGGGGGCCGTCTCCGCCTCCTCCACCGCCTCGGCCAGGGCGGCGACGCCGTCCGGACGGACCGACACGCCGAGGGCGGCGAGCACCTTCACGAGGGCCTCGTCCGGCACGGTCTGGGCCGAGCCGTCCTGCCCGACGTACTCGGGCTGCACCCCGTGGGCTCGCGCGAGCCGGTGCAGCAGTGCGGGGGCTTCCAGGGCCATCGGGTCCTCCATGCCGTCGTGCGGTTCCACCGACGGCGCCTGCCGTCGCACGGACACCACTCTAGAGGGGACCCCGGACGGGGAACACGCAGGGCCCCGGTCATGACGACCGGGGCCCTGCTGCTCGACGAGCGGTGCGCGAGGGGGGACTTGAACCCCCACGTCCTTGCGGACACAGCGACCTCAACGCTGCGCGTCTACCAATTCCGCCACTCGCGCTCATCGGTGGAGCCCTGGGAGAGGCTCCGTCGCCCACCGCGTTCCGGTCCTGTCCGGTCCGTCCCGCTCCGGGCAACTCGAGAAAGATAGCACGGGTTCGGGCTAGGCTCAAAACCATGGTCGAGAACATCGTGAACCCCGCCCGCTCGCGCCCCGAGGACCGCGTCGTGGAGATCTGCCGCGACCTCATCCGGATCGACACGACCAACCGCGGGGGCAACGTCTCCGTCGGTGAGCCCGAGGCCGCGGAGTACTGCGCCCGGCTCATGGCCGAGGCGGGGATGACCCCCCGCTTCTTCGAGTCGGCGCCGGGCCGGGTGTCCGTCGTCGGGCACCTGCCGGGCTGGGATCCGGAGGCGCCGGGGCTCGTCATCCACGGGCACACGGACGTGGTCCCCGCCGAGGCGGACGAGTGGAGCGTGGACCCGTTCGGCGCCGAGCTCAAGGACGGCATGATCTGGGGGCGCGGCGCCGTGGACATGAAGGGCATGGACGCCATGGTGCTCGCGGTGCTGCTGCACCTGGCCCGCACGGGCCGCCGGCCGCGGCGCCCCCTGACGGTCGCGTTCTTCGCCGACGAGGAGGCCGGCGGCGTCTACGGCGCACGCTGGGTCGTGGACCACCACCCCGAGGTGTTCGACGGGTGCACCGAGGCGATCTCCGAGGTGGGCGGCTTCTCCACCGAGGTGCACGGCTCGCGCGCCTACCTCGTGCAGACCGCGGAGAAGGGGCTCGCCTGGCTGAACCTCACCGCGGAGGGCGCCCCCGGGCACGGCTCGGCCCCGCACCCGGACAACGCGGTCACCCGGCTGGCCGGCGCCATGACCCGCATCGGCGGGCACGAGTGGCCGCTCGTGTACACCAAGACCACGCGCGCGCTGCTCGAACAGGTGGCCGAGATCATGGGCGTGGACTTCGATGAGACGGACCCGACGCCGCAGCTCGACGCGCTCGGGCAGGCCCGGTCCTGGGTGGCCGGCACCCTGCGCACCTCGTCCAACCCGACGGGGCTGACCGCCGGCTACAAGCACAACGTCATCCCGTCCTCGGCCACCGGCACCGTGGACGTCCGCCTGATCCCCGGGGAGGAGGAGTCCGCCCTCGCCACGATCGCCGAGCTCGCCGGCCCCGAGGTGACCATCGCGCCCGAGCACCGGGACGTCGCCCTGGAGACCCCCTTCTCCGGGGACCTGGTGGAGCTGATGATCGCCGCGCTGCAGGCGGAGGACCCCGAGGCCCAGGTGCTGCCGTTCATGCTCGGCGGGGGCACGGACAACAAGTCCCTCTCCCGGCTGGGCATCACCGGCTACGGCTTTGCGCCCATGCGCCTGCCCGCCGACCTGGCCTTCACGTCCCTGTTCCACGGCATCGACGAGCGGGTGCCCGTGGACGCGCTCGAGTTCGGCTGCCGGGTGCTCGAGCGGATGCTGGAGCCGCGCTGATCCGGGCCGCGGGCGGCGACGACGGCCGGGGCGGCGTCGTCGCGCCCGCGCCTCAGAGGGTCTGCAGGGTCGAGGCCACGCGCATCACGCGGCGGCGCATCCAGTAGCGGCGCGCCCCGTCACGGTAGTGCACGGAGCGCTGCAGCTCCCATTGGCCGTACTCCGCGTGCTCCACGAGGCGCCGCCGGGCGTCGGCGAGGGACTCGTGGGGGGCGACCGTCATCACCAGGTACTCCCACTTCTGTCCGCGAGAGATCGCGTCGAGGGTCGAGGACATCAGCTGTTCACGCACCCGCCCATCCTGGCAGACGGCGTCGGGTCCGGCGGCCGGTCCCGTACGGCCCACCCCTGGCCGCGTCACCGGCCACCGGGTTACCGTTCACCCATGAGCTCTGACGCCCGCATGGCCCTCGAGGCCCTCACCACCGCCCTGAACGAACACCTCGTGGCCGCGCAGAACAAGCGGGGCGAGGACGACCCCGCCGTCGAAGCCGCCTTCTTCGCCGTGGCCGACGCCTTCGAGGCCTACGAGGACGCCCTGTACGCGGACACCGAGGAGGTCACCCCGCTCGACCTCTTCGACGACGAGGACGACGACGACTGACCGTCCTGCTCGTGACGGATCGCACGGCCCCGGGTTCCCACCCGGGGCCGTGGCGTACAGTGACCCTCCGTGACGTGGATCGAAGCCATCATCCTGGGCCTGGTGCAGGGCCTCACGGAGTTCCTGCCCATCTCCTCCTCCGCCCACATCCGCATCGTGGGCGAGTTCCTGCCCTCCGCGACCGACCCGGGGGCGGCCTTCACGGCCATCACGCAGCTCGGCACGGAGCTGGCGGTCCTCATCTACTTCTGGCGCGACATCACCCGCATCATCGGCCGGTGGTGCGCCGCGGTCACGGGGCGGATCCCGCACTCGGACCCCGATGCGCGCATGGGCTGGCTGATCATCGTGGGCTCGATCCCGATCGCGGTCCTGGGCCTGCTGCTGGAGGACTGGATCGACACGGAGTTCCGGTCGCTGTGGATCACGGCGACCATGCTCATCGTGTTCGGCGTCCTGCTCGCCCTGGCGGACCGGCTCGGCCGTCAGACCAAGCCGCTCGAGAAGCTCACCGTGCGGGACGGCGTCCTCTACGGCCTGGCCCAGGCCCTCGCGCTGATCCCGGGCGTCTCGCGCTCCGGCGGCACCATCGCGGCCGGCCTGGCCATGGGCTACACCCGGCCCGCCGCCACCCGCTACGCGTTCCTGCTGGCGGTGCCCGCCGTGTTCGCCTCCGGCCTGTACAAGCTGTACACCTCGCTCACCGATCCCGGCACGCAGGGCCCGTACGGCATGGGGGAGACGCTGGTCGCGACCGCGATCGCCTTCGTGGTGGCCTACGCGGTCATCGCCTGGCTCATGCGCTTCATCAGCACCAACTCGTACCTGCCGTTCGTCTGGTACCGCATCCTCCTGGGCGGCGTCCTGTTCGCCCTGCTGGGCGCGGGCGTCATCAGCGCCTGAGCCCGCTCCCGCCGCCGGGCATGGCGGCCCGGCACCGCCGAACCACCCCGATCTGAGGAGTCCCGTGAAGTCCTGGAGCACCCCCGCCCCGCCCGCCGTGCCGAGCCGCCCCGACCGGCTGCGGCTGCACGACACCGCCACGGGACGGACTCGGCATCCGGGCAACGACGCGCAGCGCGCCTCGCTGTACGTCTGCGGGATCACCCCGTACGACGCGACGCATCTCGGCCACGCGAGCACCTATGTGGCCTTCGACCTGCTGCACCGCTACTGGCGCGCGGCCGGTCTTGAGGTCGCCTACGTCCAGAACGTGACCGACGTGGACGACCCCCTGCTCGAGCGGGCCGAGGCGACCGGCGTCGACTGGCGCGCGCTCGCCGAGGAGCAGACCGACCTGTTCCGTGCGGACATGGCCGCCCTCGAGGTGCTCGCCCCGGACCACTACGTCGGCGCGACCGAGGCGGTGGGCCTGGTGGTGGACGCCGTCGAGACGATGCTGGCGGCGGGCCGGGCATACCGCGTGCCGGGCGGCGACGGCGAACCCGACGGGGACGTCTACTTCGACGTCCGCGCGGCCCAGTCCGCGACCGACTGGCGCCTCGGACAGGTCTCCGCGATGGGCCTGGACGAGATGGCCGCGGTGTTCCCGGAGCGGGGAGGCGATCCCGACCGCCCCGGCAAGCGCGACCCGCTGGACCCGCTGCTGTGGCGCGTGCACCGCGAGGGCGAGCCTGCCTGGGACGGTCGGTCGCTCGGCTCCGGCCGGCCCGGCTGGCACATCGAGTGCTCCGTGATCTCCCGGGCCCACCTGCCGGCGCCGTTCACGGTGCAGGGCGGCGGCTCCGACCTGCGGTTCCCGCACCACGAGTTCTCCGCCGCGCACGCCACCGCCGTCGACGGCCTGCCGCTCGCGCACACCTACGCGCACACCGGCATGGTGGCCCTGGACGGCGAGAAGATGTCCAAGTCCCTCGGCAACCTCGAACTCGTCTCCCGCCTGCGGGCGCGGGGCGTCGAGCCGGTGGCCGTCCGCGCGGCGATCCTCGCGCACCACTACCGGTCGGACTGGGAGTGGTCCGAGCAGGTGCTGGCCGACGCCCAGGCGCGGGTGGCCCGCTGGCGCGCCGCCCTGGACGGACCGCATGCCGCCGCCGGCGTCGCCGTGCTGGACGCGGTCCACGCGGCGCTCTCGGACGACCTCGACGCCCCCCTTGCGCTGGAGGCCCTCGACGCATGGGCGGCCGGTACCCTGCCGGGCCTGGCCGAGGCCGCCGCCGATCCGGTGCCGGTGGTCGACGTCGTGGCGGCGCTGCTGGGTCTGCGCCTGCGCTGACCCCGCCGGGCGGGGCCGGGCGTCAGCGTCCGCCGCGCCCGCGAAGGTAGCGCTCGAACTCCCGCGCGATCGACTCGCCCGAGGCCTCCGGCAGCTGCTGGGTGTCCTGGGCCTCCTCGAGCTGCCGGACGTAGGCGGCGACGTCGGGGTCCTCGGCGGCCAGCTCGTCCACGCCGCGCTGCCATGCCCTCGCGTCGTCCTCCAGCCCGCGCGTGGAGACGCTCACGTGCAGCAGGTCCTCGACCGCCTCGACCAGCCCGAGCAGCGTCTTGGGGGAGGGCGCCTGGGCCACGTAGTGGGGCACCGTCCCCCACAGTGAGAGGCTCGGCAGGCCGCGGCGTGCGGCCTCGTCCGCGATGACGCCGATGATCCCGGTGGGCCCCTCGTAGACCGGACGGTCCGCGCCGACGGCCACCCGCACGTCCACGAGCGGCGAGGTCGGGCGGGCGCGCAGGGGCCGGGTGTGGGGCACGTCCGCCAGCAGCGCGCCCAGCGTCACGACGGCGTCCACGTCACGCGCGTCGGCCGCCGTGAACAGCTCCTCGAGGAACGCGCGCCACCGCACGTTCGGCTCCACGCCGACGGCGAGGAGCACACGCACCCCGTCCGGCGGGGCAGCCTCGCCCGCGACGGGCCGGCCCTCCCGGTCCAGGAGCGCCTCGTGCAGGGTGACCGCCGGCCAGTCCAGCGTCCCCAGCCCGTCGGCGTCGCGCCGGACCAGGGGTCGAGTGACCTGGTAGTCGTAGAACTCGCCGTCGCACACCCGTCCCGCGTCCGCCGCGTCCCACTGCTCCCGCAGCGCGCCCAGGGCCCCGGTCGCGGCCTCCCCGGCGTCGTTCCACCCCTCGAAGGCCAGCAGCAGGACCGTGGGGGCCCGCCGCCCGGCCTCGAGCGCGTCCACGGTCGCCGTCAGGTGGGTCCGCAGCGGGCCCAGGACGTCGTCCGGCTGGTCCTCGGAGGTAGCGTCGGTCATGGCGGCCAGCCTAGACACGGCCCGACGACGGGGTCACGGCCCGCGACCCGCCCGGCACACCCCGGCGGCGGCGCTCGATAGGATGCACTCCATGCCCCGCCACCCCGCGCCCGCCCCGGACGACCGTGCCCGCCGCCTGCCGCGCGCCGTCCTGTGGGACATGGACGGCACCCTCGTGGACACCGAGCCCCTGTGGAACGCCGTCCAGCGCCGGCTGGTGGTCGAGCACGGCGGCACCTGGTCGGAGGACCTGGCCGCCTCCCTCGTGGGACGCCCTCTGGACGAGGGAGCGCGCCGCCTGCAGGAGGCCGGTCTGGACCTGCCCGTGCAGCGGATCATCGACCTGACGATGGACGAGGTCGTCCAGGGGGTCGTCGGCGGGGTGCCGTGGCGGCCGGGTGCCCGGGAGCTGCTCGTCGCGCTCGCCGAGGCCGGCGTGCCGGGCGCCCTCGTGACGATGTCCCATGCCCCGCTGGCCCGCGCGCTGGCCGAGCGGGCGCCGGCGGGCACGCTGGACGTCGTCGTCTCGGGGGACATGGTCTCCCGGGGCAAGCCCGACCCGGAGGCGTACCGGCTGGGCCTGCAGCTGCTGGCCGAGCGGACACCGGGGCTGACGGCCGCCGACTGTGTGGCGGTCGAGGACTCCCCGGTGGGCGTCGGCGCGGCCGTGGCCGCGGGCCTGCCGACGGTCGGCGTGCCCAGCGTGCTGCCGCTGCCGGCAGGGCTCGCGACCGTCGAGTGGACGACGCTCGCCGGCCGCACGCCGGCCGACCTCGCCGCGGTCCGCCGGATCGCCGCCGCGCGCGGGCCCGGGGCGGACGGGGCCGGATGAGCGGGCCCGCCTCCGTCCGGCTGGGCACGATCGCCGGCGCGCCGGTGCGCCTGTCCTGGTCCTGGCTCCTGATCGCCGCGGTCATCACCCTCGCGTTCGGCCCGCAGATCCAGCGCGCGCTGCCCGCGATCGGCAGCGTCGCCTACGGGGTCGCCCTGGGGTACGCCGTGCTCCTGGCCCTCTCCGTCCTGGTCCACGAGGCCGCCCACGCCCTCACCGGCCGCGCCTTCGGCCAGCGCACCGAGGAGATCGCGCTCACCCTGTGGGGCGGGCACACCCAGTTCCGCAGCCCGTCCGCTCGACCGCTGGACACGGTCCTCACCGCGATGGCCGGCCCCGCCGCGAACCTCGTGCTCGCGGGCCTCGCCCATCTGGCGGCCCGCGCCGTGCCCGGCCCGTCCGTTCCCGCCCTGCTGCTCGAGGTCACGGTGTGGGCCAACCTCCTCCTGGCCGCGTTCAACGCGCTGCCGGGCACCCCGCTCGACGGCGGCCGCATGGTCGAGTCCGCCGTCTGGGCCGCCACCGGCTCCCGGGCCCGTGGCGTCGAGGCGGCCGGCTGGGCCGGGCGCGTCGTCGCGGTGGGCGTCCTCGCGGCGGTGCTCGGCCCCCCGACCCTCGCGGGCCGCGCGCCGGACCTGTTCGTCGTCCTCCTGGTGGCCTGGGTCGCCCTCACCCTGTGGCGGGGCGCGGACGACGCCGTGCGCCACGGGCGCTGGAGCCGCCGGCTGGAGGCCCTGCGGCTCGAGCAGGTCGAGGCGCCCGCCATCGCCCTGCCCGAGCACCTCAGCGTCGCCGAGGCCCTGGCCCAGGCGGACGGCGGCCGCCGCGCCGTCGTGGCCGTGGACGGGGCCGGTCGGCCCCGCGGCGTGCTGGACCACACGGCCGCGGCGGGCCTCACCCCGGCGCGCCGCACGACCACCGCCCTGGCCGCGGTCGCCGTCGCGCTGGCCCCGGAGGCCGTCCTCGTCCGCGACGACGTCCCCGCCGCCGGTCCCGACCTGGCCGCCCGCCTGGCCGACCCCCAGACCCCCGTGTGGGTGCTGACCGACGCGCACGGCCTCGTGCGCTCCGTGGTGCCCCGCGAGACGATCCTCGCCGCCGTCGACGCGACGCGGCGTCCCTGAACCGAAGGAGCCCCCCATGACCGAACCCACCGGCGTGAGCGCGCGCCGCGGCCCCCTGCGGGCCGGCCAGCGCGTGCAGATCAAGGACGCGAAGGGCCGCCTCAACACGATCACCCTGCTGCCCGGCGGGGAGTTCCACAGCTACCAGGGCGTGCTGCGGCACGACGACCTGATCGGCGGCTTCGAGGGCGTCGTGGTCGAGAACTCGGCCGGCCAGCCGTACCAGGTGCTGCGCCCCCTGCTGAACGACTTCGTCCTGTCCATGCCCCGCGGCGCCACGGTGGTCTACCCGAAGGACGCGGCGCAGATCGTGCAGCAGGCGGACATCTTCCCGGGCGCCGTCGTGGTCGAGGCCGGCGTGGGCTCCGGCGCCCTGTCCATGTCCCTGCTGCGCGCCGTGGGCGACCACGGGCGCCTGCACTCCTACGAGCGCCGCCCGGAGTTCGCGGACGTCGCCCGGGCCAATGTGGAGGCCTTCTTCGGCGCCGAGCACCCCGCCTGGTCGGTGCACCTCGGCGACGCGCAGGAGGAGATGCCCAAGGTCCACGAGCCGGGCTCCGTGGACCGGGTGGTCCTGGACATGCTGGCCCCCTGGGAGTGCCTCGACGCCGTCGCCGAGGTCCTGGCCCCCGGCGGTGTGTGGCTGAACTACGTGGCCACCGCCACCCAGCTCTCCCGCGTGGCCGAGGCCATCCGGGACTCGGGCCGCTTCACGCAGGTCGAGGCCAACGAGACCCTCGTGCGCGGCTGGCACCTGGACGGGCTCGCCGTGCGCCCCGACCACCGCATGGTCGCGCACACCGGCTTCCTCCTCACGGCCCGCCGCCTGGCCTCGGGCGAGGAGGCGCTGCGTCTGAAGAAGCGCTCCAAGGTCTCCGAGTTCAAGGCCGAGGACGTCGAGGCCTGGCAGCCGGCCGACGAGGCCCGGTGGACGCCCGAGGCCCTCGGCGAACGGCCGGTCACGGACAAGAAGGCGCGCAAGGCGGCGAAGGAGGCCCGTCTCATGGCCGCGCGGTCACGCGCCGCCGAGCAGGGCGTGGACGCGTACGGTGGGAGGACCCCGACCGGGGAGCAGGACTGAGTGGACGGAGCACCGGTGGACCACCACGCGCAATCAGGCACGGAGCACGCCGAGCAGCGCCTCGCCGAGGCGCGGGAGCTGCTGCGGCAGTCCCAGGCCGAGGCCGAACGGCTGCGGCACCAGCTGCAGTCCGCCCAGCGGCACGCCGCCGGCCTGAGCGAACGCCGTCGGGCCGCCGAGGCCCAGACGCAGACGGCCGCCCGCAACAACCGGCGCATGGTCGAGCTGCTCGAGGCCACGCGCGCCGAGATCACCACGCTCAAGGAGAACCTGGACGCCGTCACGCATCCGCCGTTCACCTTCGCCACCCTCGAGGCCGTCCACGCCCCGCGCGAGCCCGAGGAGGGCGTGGAGACCGGCGCCGTGGTGCGCGGGGGAGCGGACGTCGTGCAGAACGGCCGGCGGCTGCGCGTGACGGTCTCCCCGCTGCTCGACGCCGCCCGCCTCACCCCCGGCGCCCAGGTGCTGCTGGACGAGTCCAGCTCGATCGTCGGCGTCGCCCCGGGCACGGGGTCGGGTCAGCTGCTGCGCGTCAAGGAGGCGCTGCCCGACGGCGGCCTCGTCCTGGCCGGCACGGCGGACGAGGAGCGCGTGGTGCGGCGCGCGCCCGCACTGGAGGGCGTCGACCTGCGCCACGGGGACGCCGTCACCGTGGACGCCCGCGTCGAATGGGCGCTGCGGCGGATCGAGCTGTCCGAGGTGGACGAGGTGCTGCTGGAAGAGGTCCCGGACGTCACGTTCGAGGACATCGGCGGCCTCGGCCCGCAGATCGACCGGATCCGCGAGGCCGTTGAGATCCCGTTCCTGCACCCCGAGGTCTACCGCGAGCACGGCCTGCGCGCCCCCAAGGGGATCATGCTGTACGGCCCGCCCGGCACCGGCAAGACCATGCTCGCCAAGGCCGTGGCCAACGCCCTCTCGGCCCGCAGCGCGGACGGTGAGCGCTCGTTCTTCCTCAACGTCAAGGGGCCCGAGCTGCTGAACAAGTACGTGGGCGAGACCGAGCGGCAGATCCGCGTCATCTTCGACCGGGCCCGCGAGAAGGCCGACGCCGGCTTCCCCGTGGTCATCTTCTTCGACGAGATGGAGTCGCTGTTCCGCACGCGCGGCTCCGGCGTCTCCTCGGACGTGGAGACCACGATCGTCCCGCAGCTGCTCACCGAGATCGACGGCGTCGAGGCCCTCGAGAACGTGATCGTCATCGGCGCCTCCAACCGCGAGGACATGATCGACCCGGCCGTGCTCCGCCCCGGCCGACTGGACGTGAAGATCCGCGTGGACCGTCCCGACGCCGCCGGCGCCGCGGAGATCATGGCCAAGCACCTGACCGCGGACGTGCCCCTGCACGCCGACGACGTCGCCGCGGCCGGCTCCGCGGACGCGGCCCGCGCGACGCTCATCGCCCGGACGGTCGCCGCCCTCTACGACCGCGGCGCGGACACCGCGCTGGCGGAGCTGACGGACGTGTCCGGCACGACCCACGCCCTGCACCTGGCCGACCTCGTCTCGGGCGCCGTGGTGGCCGACGTCGTGGACCGCGCCAAGCGGCACGCGGTGCGCGACTACCTGGCCGCCGGCCAGGCCCCGGCCGCGCTCGGCGTCCGCGAGGGCCACCTGCGCGAGGCCGTGGCCGCGGTGCTGGAGGACCAGACGGACCTGCTGGCCACGGTCGCGCCCGCCGAGTGGGCGCGCACCTCCGGCTGGCGCGGTCCTCGGCTGCGCTCGCTGCGCATGGTCCGGGGGGTCGGGGCATGAGCGCGTTCGGCCGCGGGGCCGCGGACGGCTTCGCCCGGGCCGTCGCCGTCGATGTCGGTCCGACCCCCGCCTTCGAGGGCCAGCGCCGGCTGTTCCACGGCGCGGCCGTGCCCCCGAACGGGAGGGACGCCGCCGGCTGGGGCGTGCACCGGGTGATGGGCACGGAGACCGAGTTCGGCATCCACGCGCCGGCCAACCCGGGGGCGCACCACAGCGTGCTCTCGGTCGAGCTCGTGAACGCGTACGCGGACCTGGTCACCCGGTCCGGATCGGCGGTGGCCGGCACGGAGTGGGACTACACGGGGGAGTCGCCGCTCGTGGACGCCCGCGGCTGGCGGCTGCCGCGTTCGGCCGCGCACCCCTCGCAGCTGACCGACGAGGCGCTCGTGGGCCCGGACGGGGAGCCCGTGCACCTGCTGCTGTCCACCGTGCTGGCCAACGGCGCGCGCTGGTACGTGGACCACGCCCACCCGGAGTACTCGTCGCCGGAGACGACCACCCCGCGGGACGCCATGGTGTGGGACGCCGCCGGGGACCTGGTCGCCCAGGCGGCGGCCGAGCACATCGGCCAGGCCGAGGGCGCCCCGGAGGTGCTGGTCTACAAGAACAACGTGGACGGCAAGGGCCAGTCCTACGGCGCGCACGAGAACTACCTCGTGGCCCGGTCCCTCGACTTCGAGGAGCTCACCGCCGTCCTGCTGCCGTTCTTCGCGGCGCGGCAGGTGCTCGTGGGCGCGGGCCGCGTGGGCCTCGGCCCGGCGGGGGAGCGGCCGGGCTTCCAGCTGTCGCAGCGGGCCGACTACTTCGAGGAGCCCGTGGGACTGGAGACCACGATCCACCGGCCGATCGTCAACACGCGGGACGAGCCGCACGCCCGTCCCGAGGCCTACCGCCGGCTCCACGTGATCATCGGCGACGCGACGCTGAGCCAGCACGCCACGTGGCTGCGGATGGGCATGACCGCGCTCGTCCTCGCGATGGCCGAGGCCGGGACGGCGCCCCGGCTCACCCTGGACGACCCGGTGGCCGCGTTGCAGACGATCAGCCACGACCCGGGTCTGCGGGCCACGGTGCCGCTGCTCGAACGCACCGCGGACGGCCCCGTGCGCCGGCACTGGACCGGGCTGCGGATCCTGCGGTCCTACCTGGACGCGGCCCGCGCCCACTGCGCCGCCTTCGGGGTGACGGATCCGCAGACGCGCGAGGTGCTGGAGGCCTGGGCCGTCGACCTCGACGACGCCACCGCGGATCCGCTGTCCCTGAGCGACCGCGTCGACTGGGCGGCCAAGCTGCGCGTCCTCGAGGGCCTGCGGGCCCGCACGGGCGCGGACTGGACCGACCCCCGCCTCGCGATGGTGGACCTGCAGTACGCCGACCTGCGCCCGGCCCGCTCCCTGCACCGCCGCCTCGTGGCCGCCGGCGCCCTCCGGACGCTCGCCGATGAGGCGGAGATCCGTGCCGCCGTCGCCACGCCGCCGCGGGCCACCCGCGCGTGGACCCGCGGCAACCTCGTGGGCCGCCACGGTGACCGCGTGGCCGGCGCCGCGTGGGAGACGCTGCTGCTGCGCGGGGCGGGGGAGCGGGTGCACCGGCTGCACCTGGCCGAGCCGCTGGTCGGCGCCGCCGTCGACCTGCCCGGCTGGTGGGAGGACGCCGCCGCGCCCCGGCCCGACGACGAGGCGCTCGTGGCCACGCTGCCGCCGCTGTTCGGCGCGCGGGCCTGAGGCGAGGGCGGGCGCTCAGCCCGTGACGGCCGCGCGCACGCGGCCCAGCAGGGCGTCCGCCCGCGCGACGAGACGGTCCGTCCGGTCGACGTCGGCGCGCACGATGCCCTCCAGGCCCTCGTCGCGGAGGGGGCCCAGGTTGGTCTCGAGGGTCACCGCGGCGGCGGTGAGGCCGCCCCGGACGCAGCCGAGCGCCGCACCGACGTCGGAGAGCACGTTCGGGTTCGCCGCGTCCAGCACACGCTCGGCCAGGTCCAGTGCACGCTCGGCGGCGTCGACGATCCCGCGGGGTGGCCGGACGGCCTCGGCCAGGGCGGCCTGGATCGCGGCCGAGCGCCGGGACCGGGCCTCCGGGGTGTCGCGGGGCAGCCCGAACGCCTCGGCCACGGCGCCGAAGCCCCGCTCGTCGCCGTCGGCGAGGCCGAGGCACGCCGCGATCAGGCCCTCCGATGCCCGGGCGTCCTCCTCGGCCGCGCTGAACCGGGCCGCCATGGCCAGCAGTCCGGCGCCCTCGGCGATCGCCAGCGCGCCCGTTGCGCCGCCGCCCGGGGTGGGCTCGCCGGAGGCGAGGCGGCGCAGGTATCCCTCGATGCTCTCGTCGCGGATCATGCCCCCACGGTGCCAGACCGGACCCGACCGCGGCCCGCCCTCAGGCGCGCTCCCAGGAGGCGACCGGCCCCGGGACGATCGTGAACAGCGGGTGCACGTCGGGAACGGGCGTGTCCGACCACCGTTCGAGCCAGGCGGGGCTGCGCGCGGCCAGCTTGGCGCACAGGTGACGCCACTCCAGGTCGCGCTGGCCCGTGGTGGCCGGGATCGGTGCGAGACCGGCGGGCGGGATGCACACCGCGCCGTCGGGGGCGGGGCACGGCCGGTCGATCCGGGAGTGGTCGAAGCGATAGCCGCGCGCCGTGGCCTCGGCCTCGAGGCCGGAGAGGAACGCGCCGACGGCGCCGGACGGGTCCGGGTGCTCCCGGAACCTCAGCAGCTGCGGGTGGTCCCGATACCCGCGCGTGCGGCCGGCCAGGACGGCCTGCGCGAGCAGGGCCTCGCGCCAGGCGCCCGTCAGGCCCTGACGGTCGAGGTGGCGGGGGTGAAGGGTCCACAGGCGCATGCCCCCATCCTGCCAGCGTGGGGCAACCCGGGGACGTGGGGCTGAAACGTGGCCCGCGCGTGGGGCAGGATGGGTGGACGCGGACGGAGCACACCGACCCGCGTCGACGCACGAGGAGGCCACCATGTCCCAGGAGCAGATCCGCCCACGCCCGTCCGGCGGCGACGACGAGACCGACGCCGCGGCGGGCCAGGCGCACGTGAAGCCCGCGGCCCAGGACCAGGGCCTGGACAGCCTGCTGGACGAGATCGACTCGGTGCTGGAGTCCAACGCCGAGGAGTTCGTCAAGGGCTTCGTCCAGAAGGGCGGCCAGTGACCGACGCGGACCGCGCCCGCCGGATCTTCGGCCTGGAGACGGAGTACGGCGTCCAGCACTGGAACCCGCAGGGGCGCCCGCTCAGCCCCGAAGAGGTCGTCCGCTACCTCTTCCGGCCCGTGGTCGAGTGGGGGAGGTCCTCGAACGTGTTCGTGGCCAACGGCTCCCGGCTCTATCTCGACGTCGGGTCCCACCCCGAGTACGCGACCGCCGAGTGCTCGACGCTCGACGAGCTCATCGCCTCGGACGGGGCGGGGGACCTGCTGCTGCACGACCTCGTGGTCCAGGCCGAGGAGCGCATGGCCGCGGACGGGGTCGGCGGCCGGATCCACCTCTACCGCAACAACGCCGACTCCTCGGGCAGTTCCTACGGCTCCCACGAGAACTACCTGCTGCGCCGGCGCACCGAGTACCGGCGGCTCACCGAGGCGCTCGTCCCGTTCCTCGTCTCCCGGCAGATCCTCGTGGGCGCGGGCCGCGTCGTGCCCGCCGGCACGTGGCCCGAGGGCGAGGGCCCGGCCCACTTCGCGTTCTCCCAGCGCGCCGACTTCGTGCAGGACGGCGTGTCCTCCTCCACCACGCGGTCCCGGCCGATCATCAACACGCGGGACGAGCCGCACGCGGACGCCTCCGAGTACCGGCGCCTCCACGTGATCGTGGGGGACACGAACCTCTCCGAGCACACCCACCTGCTGCGCTTCGGCGCCACCGACCTGCTGCTGCGGATGATCGAGGCGGGCTTCCCGCTCGGGGACCGCGTCGTCGCCCACCCCACCCGTGCGGTGCGGCAGATCTCCCACGACCTCACCGGCACGGCCCGCATCGCGCTCCGGGAGGGGGAGGCCTCCGCCCTCGAGCTGCAGGAGCACTACCTCGAGCGGGCCCGCGCCTTCGTCGCCGCGGAGGGTGCCCACCACGACCGGGTGGGGGAGGTCCTCACCCTGTGGGGCGAGGTGCTCGACGCCGTCCGCACCGGTGACCGGTCCCGCATCGAGGACCGCATCGACTGGGCGATCAAGCTGCGCCTGCTGGAGGACTACCGGGCCCGCCACGACCTGGGCTGGGACGCGCCCCGCCTCGCCCAGCTGGACCTGGCCTTCCACGACATCGACCCCGACCGGGGGCTGTTCCGCATGCTGCTGCGACGCGGCGCCGTCGCGCGCCTGCTGCCCGAGGACGCCGCCCGGTCCGCCGTGGAGACCGCCCCGCCCACCACCCGGGCCCGCGTGCGCGCGGACTTCGTGGCCCGCGCCCGGGAGCGCGGCCTGGACTACGCCGTCGACTGGACGACCCTGAAGCTCACCGACCATCCGCTGCACGCGATCGTGACGAAGGACCCGTTCGACACGTCGTCGGCCGCCGTCGACCGGCTGTTCGAGCGGATCGCCTGACAGCGCGCGTCCAGGACGCGCCGTTAGGGTGACCCGCATGAGTTCGTTCGAGACCCCCCAGCCCCCGACGGCCCGCCGCCGTCGCCGCCTGCTGCCGCTGCTGTCCCTCGGCGCCGCGGGCCTGATGCTGGCCACCGCCTGCGCCACCGGCGACGACGGCGCGGACCAGCCCCACAGCGACGCCGCGTCGGCCTCCACGTCGGCCGCCCCCGAGCGGGCGGCCGTCGGCGAGGGCCAGGGGGAGCCGGACGCCCTGACGGGTGTCACCTTCACGGAGGGCGACGGCGGGGCGCCGACGGTCGAGATCGACGGGGAGATCGACACCGACCAGCCCACCACGCGGGTGCTGACCGCCGGCGAGGGGGAGCAGGTGCAGGAGGGCGACGTCCTGAAGATGTCGATCGCCGTCGTCGATCCGGCCAGCGGCGAGGTGGTCGCCGAGAACTTCAGCGGCGAACCGGAGGCCGTGCCCGTGGACGACCAGCTCAAGTCCATGAACCCGGAGATCCACGAGATGCTGGTGGGCAGCGGTGCCGGCACGATCGTCGCCGCGTACAGCCCCCAGTACGACGTCTCCGTCCCGCAGACCGAGAGCGCGTCGCCGAGTGCCTCCCCCTCCACCCAGACGCAGCCCGCCCAGCTGTTCGTCTACAAGATCGACGCCATCCTGCCGAAGCAGGCCGAGGGCGAAGAGGTGACCGAGCGGGACGAGCGCCTGCCCGACGTCACCGTGGACGAGGAGAGCGGCCGGCCGAGCATCGCGAAGCCCGACGGCGAGGCGCCCCAGGAGCTGGTGGTCCAGCCCCTGATCGAGGGCGAGGGCCGCGAGGTCGGCGCGGACGACACCGTGACCGTGCAGTATGAGGGCGTGACGTGGTCCGACGGTGAGGTCTTCGACTCGTCCTGGGAGACGGGTCAGGCCATCACGTTCTCCCTCAACCAGGTCATCGAGGGCTGGAAGGAGGGTCTGGCCGGCCAGAAGGTGGGCTCGCGCGTCCTCCTGTCGATCCCGGCCGAGAAGGCCTACGGTGAGCAGGGCAGCCCGCCGGACATCGGCGAGAACGAGCCCCTGCTGTTCGTGGTGGACATCCTGGACGCCCAGGCGTCCGCCACCCCGTCGGCGAACTGACCCCGTCCACGAGAACCCAAGAGGAGAGCACCGTGTCCTTCGGACAGCGCGACTACGACCGCACCAAGCCCGAGATCGACTTCCCGGGCGAGACCCCGCCCACCGAGCTCGTGGTGGAGGACCTGATCGAGGGCTCCGGCCCGGCCGTCGAGGCCGGCTCCCGCGTGCAGGTCCACTACGTGGGCGTGGCCTGGTCCACCGGCGAGGAGTTCGACGCCTCGTGGAACCGCGGCACCCCGCTGCCCCTGACCGTCGGCGTCGGCCAGGTCATCGCCGGCTGGGACCAGGGCCTGCTCGGCATGAAGGTCGGCGGCCGCCGCCGCCTCGAGATCCCGCCGCACCTGGGCTACGGCGCCCGCGGCGCCGGCTCCGCGATCGGGCCGAACGAGACGCTCATCTTCGTCTGCGACCTCGTCTCGGTCGACTGACCCCGGGCCCCGTGACCCCACCCGCCCCGCGGCGCGCCGGCGACGAGGCCGCCGAGCGCATCATCTCGCTGCTGTGGCTGCTGCTCTCGGCACCGCACGGTCTCGAGCGTGACCGGATCCGACGGCAGGTCGTCGGCTATGAGGGGCTCACGGACGCCGCCTTCGAGAAGCTCTTCCAGCGGGACCGCCGCGTGCTGCGCGCCGTGGGGGTCCCGCTGGAGACGCTCGAACCCGCGGGCTTCGACGAGGGCGAGGCGGGGGTGCGGCACCGCGTCGTCCGCGATGCGCTGCTGCTGCGCGACCTCGACCTGACCGTGGACGAGCGCCGCGCCCTCGTGCGGGCGCGGCGCCTGTGGGGCGACTCGCCGCTGCGCGCCGACGTCGTCCGCGCCGTGGGCCTGCTGTTCCAGCCGGCCACCGACCTCACGGGCGATGACGAGCTGGCCGGGTACCACACCCTCATGCCCCGGGCCGACCCCCGGCTCGAGGCCCTCACCCAGGCCGTGGCCGACGAGGCCGTGCTGCGCTTCCCCTACCGCGACGCGCGGGGGCGGGCCACCCGGCGCACCGTGCGGGCCTGGTTCCTCACCCTCGTGCGCGGCCGCTGGTACCTCACCGGCTGGGACCTCGACCGCGGCGCCGAGCGCAGCTTCCGGCTCACCCGGATGGAGGGGGAGCCGCGCCGCGTCGAGCGGGCGACGGACGCCCCCGGCCGTCCCGAGGACCACGACCACGCCGGCCTCGTGGCGCGCCTGGCCGGGCAGGCCGACGCCGAGCGGGTCCGGGTGTGGCTCGCGCCCGGCCGGGGTCAGGGCGTCCGCGCGGTCGGTGAGCCGGCCGAGCCCCGCGTCGAGGACGGCGCCGCACCGGGACCCGACTGGGAGCTCTGGGAGGCCCCCGCCGGGCCGCGCGAGGACGGCCTCGCCGCGGAGATCGGCGGCCTGCTGGGCCGGGCCGTGCCCTCGGCCGCGCACCCGGACCTGACCGACCGCGTCCGCGCGGGCCTGGCCGCCGCGGCGGAGACCCACGCCGGTCCCGCCGACCCGGCCCTGCTCGAGGTGGCGCTCGCCGCGCCCGTCCGGCGCCGCGCCCGCGACTCGAGCGAGGACCTCGTGGGCCGCCTGCTGGACATCGTGGGGCTGGCCAACCGGGCCGGTGGGGTGGACCGGGCGGAGCTGCGCGCGCGTCTCGGGGTCACCGACGAGCGCCTCGACGCCGACCTCGAGACGCTGCGCTACTGCGGCATGCCCGAGCGCGACTTCCCCGGCTTCCAGTTCGAGGTGGCGGAGGTGGCCGGCCGCGTCCACGTGGAGCGCGCCGCCGACCTGGCCGGTCCCGTGCGGCTGACGCGCCCCGAGGCGCACAGCCTCGTCGCCGCCCTGCAGACGGTCGCGGACCTGCCGGTGTTGGACGAGGCCGACCGCGAGGCCGCCCGCTCCGCCCAGCGCCGGATCCGCGCCGCCGTCCTGGACGCGGGGGCCCCGGACGCGGACGACGCGGACGACGCCGCCCTCCGGGAGGCCGAGGCGCACACCGCCGGCGAGCCCCCGGTCGCCGTCGCCGCCCACTGGGACGTGGCCGTGGACCCCGCGACGGTGCGCACCCTGCTGGCCGCCGTGGCGGAGCGGGCCGTCGTGCACCTGACCTACCGCTCCGTGCATGCCGACGCCCTCACCGAGCGGGACGTGGAGCCGCTGGCCCTGGTACAGGACGGGGCGCGTCTCTACCTGCAGGCGTGGTGCCGTCGCGCCGAGGACCACCGGGTGTTCCGGGTGGACCGGATCAGCGCGCCCGCACCCACGGGGGAGACGTTCGCCGCCCGGGCAAGGCCCGCGCGCTGGCGGGTCCATCCCGACGACGCCGCGGGGGTGCCCGTGCTGCTGCGCTGGGCCCATCCCGTCCGCGACGCGGCCGCCGGCTACCGCCCGGACGCCCAGGCCGATCTGCCCGACGGCGACCGGCTCACCCGGGTGCATCTGACCGACGCCGGCGTGGCCGCCGCGCTGGTCGGACGCCACGGCGGAGCCGTCCAGGTGCTGGCCCCCGCCGACCTCCGGGCGTCCGTGGCGGACGCGCTGGGCGATGCCCTCGCGGCCCTGCCGGCGCGGTAGCCTGGACCCCGGAACCCCATCGAAAGGACCCTTCATCATGGCTGGACTCCAGGGCTGGCAGCTCGTCATCATCATCCTGCTCGCGATCCTGCTCTTCGCGGCGCCGAAGCTGCCCGCGATGGCCCGCAACCTCGGCCAGTCCATGCGCATCTTCTCCTCCGAGGTGAAGCAGATGCGCACCGAGGGCAAGGGCACCACGGACGAGCGCTCCGGCGCCGGCTCCACCGCCGCGGACGAGCCGGTCGAGGGCCGCGTCGTCGAGCGTGACGAGACCGACCCGCGCGACCCGCGCTGAGCCGGAAGGACCCCCACCCGATGACCGAGGTCGACGAGGTCGCCCGCCGCACCCGGCGCCGCCGGAAGCGGCGGGACAACCCCACCGGCGAGATGCCGCTGCGCGAGCACCTCACGGAGCTGCGCAACCGACTGCTGAAGTCGGGACTCGCCGTCGCGGTCGGCATGGTGGTCGGCTTCCTCGTCTACCAGCCGGTCATGGCGGAGCTGTTCCGCCCGGTCAAGGAGATCGCCAGCCAGGGGCACACGGCGGCCGTCGCCTATGACACGGTGGCCTCGCCGTTCGACCTCATGCTCAAGGTCAGCATGTTCATCGGGCTCATCCTGTCCAGCCCGGTCTGGCTCTACCAGATCTGGGCGTTCATCGTGCCGGGTCTGAAGAAGGCCGAGAAGAAGTACGCCCTGGGCTTCATCGCCGCGGCCGTGCCCCTGTTCATCTTCGGCATCGCGCTGGGGTGGCTCGTGATGCCGCAGGCCGTCCAGTTCTTCGTGGGCTTCACTCCCGAGGGCGGCGCGAATCTCCCGACGGCGTCGGTGTACATCAGCTTCGTCACGCGTCTCTACCTCGCGTTCGGCGTGGCCATGGTCCTGCCGGTGCTGCTGGTGGGACTGAACATGCTCGGCATCCTGCCGGGCCGCACGATCGTCCACCACTGGCGCATCACCGTCTTCGTGATCATGCTGATCGCCGCGATCGCCGCCCCCGGTGCGGACGCCATCTCCATGTTCTACATGGCGATCCCGCTCGTCGTCCTCTTCGGCGTGGCCATCGTCCTGTGCCTGTGGGGGGACCGTCGTCGTGACCGCCGCTCGGGGCAGCGCGAGGTGGACGTCGAGGCGGAGCTCGCCGAAGGCCCGAAGCCGCTCGATCAGATCTGAGCGGCGCCCGCCGCAGCCCTCCCGCCCGGACGCACGACCACGACGGCGTCCGGACCCGCCAGTAGGGTGGGGCCATGGCCCACCATCCCGCGTCCGCGACCCCGCACGACGAACCCGAGCTGAGCCCGGCGGAGCGCTACGCCCGTGCCCGGGCGGCCCGGCACCATGCCGGCTCCGAGCTCGGCCGGTTCGCCGCACGCGTGGGCTTCCCCCTCGACGACTTCCAGCGCCGCGCGTGCGCCGAGGTCGAGGACGGCCACGGCGTCCTCGTCGCGGCGCCCACCGGTGCCGGCAAGACGGTGGTCGGCGAGTTCGCCGTCCACCTGGCCCTGGCCCGCGGCACGAAGGCGTTCTACACCACCCCCATCAAGGCCCTCAGCAACCAGAAGCACGCGGACCTCGCCCGCGTGCACGGCGCGGAGAACGTCGGCCTGCTCACGGGGGACACCTCCGTCAATCCGGACGCGCCCGTCGTCGTGATGACCACCGAGGTGCTGCGCAACATGCTGTACGCGCAGTCGGACACCCTCATCGACCTCGGCTTCGTCGTCATGGACGAGGTCCACTACCTCGCCGACCGGTTCCGGGGACCGGTGTGGGAGGAGGTCATCATCCACCTGCCCGAGCACGTGCAGCTGATCTCCCTGTCCGCCACGGTGTCCAACGCCGAGGAGTTCGGCGCCTGGCTCGACACGGTCCGGGGCGCCACCACCGTGATCGTCTCGGAACACCGGCCGGTGCCGCTGTGGCAGCACATCATGGCCGGGGGCCGGCTCTACGACCTGTTCGCCGAGGACATCGCCTTCGAGGACGCCGCGGACCGGGACGGGGAGGCCCTGCTCAACCCCGAGCTCAAGCGCCTGGGGGAGGAGGCCGAGCGCCGGTTCCAGCGCGCCGACTGGGGGCGCCCCGGGCGGCAGCAGCACCGCGACGGGCGCGGGGGCGGCACGAAGGGGCGGGCCAGGGGCGGCCGGCACACGGGTCGCGACGGCGGCCGGGGCCGGACCGGCTCGTCCGCACTGGACCGGGAGCGGCCGGTCTCCGGTCGGCCGGGCGGTCACGACGGCGGCCCGCGGCGCGGACCGCGGCTGTCCACGTCGCGTCCGGAGATGATCCGGGTCCTCGACCGCGACGGGCTGCTGCCATGCATCACCTTCATCTTCTCGCGGACCGGCTGCGACGCCGCCGTGGAGCAGTGCCTGCGGGCCGGGCTCGACCTCACCACGGCGCGGGAGAAGGCGCTCGTGGCCGAGCGGGTCGAGGAGGCGGCGCGCCTGCTGCCCGTCGAGGACCTGGAGATCCTCGGGTTCTGGGCGTGGCGGGACGGCCTGTCCCGGGGCTTCGCGGCCCACCACGCCGGCATGCTGCCCCCGTTCAAGGAGGCCGTCGAGGACCTGTTCGCCGCCGGCGCGCTCAAGGCCGTGTTCGCCACGGAGACCCTCGCCCTCGGCATCAACATGCCGGCCCGCTCCGTGGTGATCGAGAAGCTGGTCAAGTTCAACGGCGAGAACCACGTCGACATCACGCCGGGGGAGTACACCCAGCTGACGGGCCGGGCGGGCCGCCGCGGCATCGACGTCGAGGGCCACGCCGTGGTGATGTGGCGTCCCGGGCTGGACCCGGCCGCCGTCGCGGGCCTGGCCTCGCGCCGCACCTACCCGCTGCGCTCCTCGTTCCGGCCCACCTACAACATGTCCGCGAACCTGCTGGCACAGGTCGGGGCGGAGCGGGCACGGGGCATCCTCGAGTCCTCGTTCGCCCAGTTCCAGGCGGACCGCTCCGTGGTGGGGCTGGCCCGCGAGGTCCGCTCGAAGCAGGCCAGCCTCGAGAAGTACGAGGAGGCAATGCAATGTCACCTCGGCGACTTCGCCGAGTACCTCACCCTGCGCAAGGAGCTCGCGGCCGCGGAGAAGTCCGGCTCGCAGGGGCGCCGTCGGGCCCACCTGGCCGCCGTGAAGGACTCGCTCGCGAACCTCGCGGTCGGGGACGTCGTCGAGCTCGACGCCGGCCGCGCGCTCGGCCGGGCCGTCGTCGTGTTCCCCGCCGGCAACCTCCAGAACCCGCGCGTCGGCGTCGTGACGGACAAGGCGCAGCTGCGCCGCATCACGGTGGACGACGTCGCCGGGCCGGTCGAGCCGGTGGCCGGCGCCGCCCTGCCCCAGGTGGTGCAGGTGAAGACGCCCGCGCAGCGCAAGGACGTCGCCGCGCTCATGCGCGAGGCCGTGCGCACGGGCCGCCCGCCCGCCGGAGGCCGCCGCACGGCGGGCTTCCGCCTCCGGGAGGACCCGGCCGCGCCCCGGGTCGAGGAGCTGCGCCGGGCACTGCGCCGCCACCCGTGCCACGGCTGCCAGGACCGCGAGGAGCACGCCCGCTGGGGCGACCGCTGGTGGGCCATGCGGCGGGAGGTCTCCGTCCTGCGGGAGCGCATCGCGGGCCGCACCAACACCATCGCCCGCACGTTCGACCGCGTCGTCGGTCTGCTGCGCGCCTACGGCTACGTCCAGGAGGACGCGTCCTCGCCCCGCGCGGCGCTCACGGAGCGCGGCGAGGCCCTGCGCCGGATCTACGGCGAGCGGGACCTGTTCACCTCGCTGGTGCTGCAGGATCCGGCCACGGACGGCTTGACGCCGGAGGAGTGGGCCGCCGTCGCCGCGCTGCTCGTGTACCAGGGCAGGGGGGAGGCCGAGCCCGGACTGGTCCCGATGCCGACCCCGCGGCTCGCGCGCGTCGCGGAGGCCGCCGAGCGCATCGAGGAGCGCCTGCGCACGGACGAGGCCCAGGCACGGCTCGAGCCCACGCCCCGGACGGACCCCGGGCTGGTGGCGCCCATGCATCGCTGGGTGCGGGGGGCCACCCTGCGCCGCACCCTCGAGGGCGCGGACCTCGCCGCGGGCGACTTCGTCCGCTGGGCGCGGCAGGTCATCGACGTGCTGGACCAGCTGGCCAACGTCCCCGGGGACGCCCGTCGCAGCCGTGCCTGCCGCCGGGCCGCGGACCTCGTCTCCCGCGGCGTCGTGGCCACCTCGCTGCCGGCGGCCTCGGCCCCGCGCGCGGACGAGGACTGACACGGGCTAGGGTGGGCGGGTGAGCGCACACCTGTTGACCCACGGCATCATCCACTCGACGACGGACCCGTACGCACAGGCGCTGCTGGTCCGGGACGGGGTGATCGCCTGGCTCGGCGCGGACGACTCCGCGGACCGCGTGGCCGACCCGGGTGACGAACGGCGGGACCTCGACGGCGCCGTCGTCGTGCCGGTGTTCGTCGAGCCGCTGGCCCGGCCCGCGGACGCGCGGGACGCGTTGAGCCGCGGCACCGCCGTCGTGACGATCCTGGCCGGGCCCGAGGACACGGGCGCCGGGCCCGCCGACGAGGACGTCCAGACGGTCGTCTATCGGCACGCCGACCGCGTGGACGCCGAGGCGGCCGGGGTGTGGCTGCCCGTCGGGACCGGCACCGACCCCGCCACGCTCGCCGGTCTCCTGACGGCCTCGACCCAGGCGGGGGAGCAGGCCTACCTCGTCCCCGACGGCGGTGCGGACGCCGGGCCCGCCGCCCAGGACGTGGCCCTGACCGCCCTGCGCTCGGTCGCGGAGGAACTCGGCACCGCCGCCCTGGGCCGCGTGCGCCATCGGCTCGTGGTCACCCACTCGGTCACCGCCGAGGACCGCGCCTTCCTGGCCGCCGCCGGGGTCAGCGCCACCGTCGTCCCCGACGCGGACGGCGTGCTGCACGCCCCCGTGGCGAGCCTGCTGGCCGACGCCGTCTCCGTGTGCCTGGGCGCCGGCCCGGCCGGGGACCCGTGGGCCGCCGTCCGGTCGGCGCTGTCCCACCCCGACCCGGACGAGCGCATCTCCGCCCGCTCCGCCTTCGCCGCCGCGACCCGCACCCCGCTGCGCGCGCTGCCCGACGCTCCGGCGGCCGGCCTGTCCGTCGCCCCGCGCCTGAGCGTGTCGGCCCCGGCCGTGTTCGGCGTCTGGGACGCGGACGCGGTGGCTGTGCAGTCGCCGGACGGCCGGGTGGCGGCGTGGAGCACGGACACCCGAGCCGGCACGCCGCTGCTGCCGGCCCTCGACGCCGAGACCGCCCTGCCCCGCTGGCGGGCCACCTGGGTGGACGGCCGGATCGCCGCGGAGGACGTGGCCCGCGACGCGCGCGATGGCGCGACGCCGGCCTGAGACCTCCGCTTCCTATACTCGAACGGATGCGATGGCCCGTCCGACCGGCGGGCCGCCCCCACGACCCCGGCCGGAAGGCGAGAACCGCACATGCGCGTGCTGACCATCATCCCCACGTACAACGAGATCGAGTCGCTGCCGCTGACCCTCGGCCGACTCCGTGACGCCGTCCCGGAGTCCGACGTTCTCGTGGTGGACGACGCCTCCCCGGACGGCACCGGCGACTGGGCCGACACCCGCGCCGCCGAGGACCCCTCCGTGCACGTGCTGCACCGCACCACCAAGGACGGCCTGGGCGGCGCCTACATCGCCGGGTTCCGCTGGGGCCTGGAGCGCGGCTACGACGTCCTGGTCGAGATGGACGCGGACGGCTCGCACCAGCCCGAGCAGCTGCCGCGCCTGCTGGAGGCCGTCCGCACCGCGGACCTGGTGATCGGCTCGCGCCGCGTGCCGGGCGGCAAGATGGTGAACTGGCCGACCTCCCGCAAGATGATCTCGTGGGCCGGGTCCCTGTACCCGCGGATCATGCTCGGCCTCAACCTGACGGACATCACGGCGGGCTACCGCGCCTACCGGGCCGACACGCTCCGTGCGATCGACCTCGACGCGATCGAGTCCAAGGGCTACGGGTTCCAGGTGGACATGACCTTCCGCACGGCCCGGCTCGGCAAGCGGATCGTCGAGGTCCCGATCACGTTCGTGGAGCGTGAGCTCGGCGAGTCCAAGATGAGCGGCGGCATCATCGGCGAGGCCGTGGTCAACGTGACCCGCTGGGGCCTGGCCGCGCGCTGGGAGGGCCTGCGCGCCCGCCTCGGACTCTGAGGCGCACAGCCCCGAACGACGACGGGGCCGGATCCATGGCGGATCCGGCCCCGTCGTGCATGGGGGAGCGGCGGGTCAGGCGTTGACGTCCTCGCCGCGGCTGGCGCGCAGCTTGTTGAGCTGGATCTTGTAGGTCTCCTCCAGCTCCTCGAGGCTGCGGCGCTCGCGCAGCATGTCCCAGTGGGTGCGCACGGGCTTGCCCTCGGTCTCAGCCGGCTTCTCGCCGCTGACGAGGAACGCCTCCTTGCCGGTCTTCGAGGTCCAGGTGGCCGGCACGTCTGCCTCCACGGAGAAGGTCACGAACACCTGCTCGCCGTCCTCCGTGCGGTACTCCACCCGCTGCCGGGCGGCGGGCTCGACGCCGGCCTCGGACTCCAGGGACTGCGCGCCCAGGCGCATGCCCCGCAGGCTGCGATCGCTCACGTTTCCTCCTCGTCAGGCCGCGCCGAGGCCCGCGCGGGGGCGCGGGCCGATCGAGGCGCGGCGGGTCGTCCTCACTGATGGAACCATTCAGTGTCCCACAGCATTCCCGTCCGCCTCGCCGGCCGGGCGGGTGCCGGGGGTGCGGCCGGCCGACGGGTCGGGCTCGATCTCCTGCGGGGTGGCCAGGGCCTCGTCGAGCGAGGTCTGCGGCATGTCCTCCGCCGTCACCGCGCCGGCGGTCATCGCGTCCATGACGCCGCTGGCGCGCAGGGCGTCCGCGGTGGTGGGCCGGGACCCACGCGGCCGCCGCGCGCGCTCCGGGGTGACGCCGGCGTGCTCGGCTCCCGACTCGCCCGCGCGGTCCCCGGAGTCCCGACGCCGGGGTGCGTGCTCCGGGGTGGGGCGGTCGCCGTCGCCGGGGGCGAACGCCTCACCGAGGCCCTGCAGGGCGCGGGTGAGCTCGGCGGGGACCACGAACATGGTGGTGGCCTGGCCGTCGGCGATCTTGGGCAGGGACTGCAGGTACTGGTAGGCCAGGACCTCGGAGTCGGCGCCGCCGGAGTGGATGGCGTCGAAGACCACCTCGATCGCCTCGGCCTCGGCGTTGGCGCGCAGCACGCGGGCCTGAGCCTCGCCCTCGGCGGAGAGGATCTGGGACTGGCGCTCGCCCTCGGCCGTGAGGATGGCGGCCTGCTTCGTGCCCTCGGCGGTGAGGATGGCGGCGCGGCGGTCGCGCTCGGCGCGCATCTGCTTCTCCATCGAGTCCTGGATGGACATGGGCGGGTCGATGGCCTTGAGCTCCACCCGCGAGACCCGCAGGCCCCAGCGCGTGGTGGCGTCGTCCAGCACGCCGCGCAGCTGGGAGTTGATGGAGTCGCGAGAGGTCAGGGCCTCCTCGAGGTTCATGCCGCCCACGACGTTGCGCAGGGTGGTGGTGGTGAGCTGCTCCACCGCGTGGATGTAGTTGGCGATCTCATAGGTCGCGGCCTTGGCGTCCGTGACCTGGAAGTAGACGACCGTGTCGATGGAGACGACGAGGTTGTCCTCGGTGATCACCGGCTGGGGAGGGAAGGAGACGACCTGCTCGCGCATGTCCACCATCGGGAGCATGCGGTCCACGAACGGGATGATCAGGGTCAGCCCGGCGCCGGCCGTGCGGTTGTACTTGCCGAGGCGTTCGATGTTGGCCGTCCGCGCCTGCGGGATGATCTTGACCGAGGAGGCCACGATCACCGCCGCGAGGACGGCGAGGACGACGAGGACGATGAGGGTTTCCATCGGGGTCCCTTCTTCTGGGGTCGGTGCGGTCGGAACGAGGACGTGGGGTGGCTCAGGCGCCGTCCGCCTCCCAGTCGATGCGGGGGAGCGGACGGACCACCAGGGTGGCCCCGTCGATGCGCAGGACGGTCACCTCATCGCCGGGGGCGACCTCGGGCGCCCCGGGCTCGACGCGGGCGGACCAGGTGTCGCCGTCGACGGCGAGCGTGCCGGCGTCGCCGGTGATCGCGCCCTGGGCCGCGATGCGGCGCCCCGGGAGCGTGTCCAGGTACGAGGCGCCGGCGCCGGTGTCCTTGCGCAGGTGGCGCAGCGCGACGGGGCGCACGGCGGCGAGCATCAGCAGGGCGACGGCGGCGAACGCCGCGAGCTGGAGCGCCAGCGGGCCGCCCACGAGCGCGACCACCCCCGCCGCGCCGGCCCCGGCGGCGATCATCAGGAAGACGAGGTCGAGGGTCAGCAGCTCGACGCCGGCCAGGCCGGCGGCCAGCACCAGCCACAGCCAGCCCGCGTTCGCCTCGATCCACTCCATGCGTGCGCTCCCCTCCGTGTCGGGTGCGCGGACGGGTCTGCCGCGCGTCGACGTGTGATCCCCATCCTGCCCTACGCAGTGGCGCCGGACACAGCGTGTCCCCAGGCGGTCCTGGAAGGAGGGGGCTACCGCCCGGTAATGTGAGCTGCATGACATCTACACCCGTCGCGGTCTCGCCCCTGCTCCAGCCGATCACCCTGGGCCCCCTCACGCTGCCCAACCGGGTGGTCATGGCCTCGATGCACATGGGACTGGAGGATCGGCACGACGACCTGCCGCAGCTGGCGGCGTTCTACGCGGAGCGGGCACGCGGCGGCGTCGGACTCATCGTCACCGGCGGCCTGGGCGTCGTCCCCGAGGGCACGGTGACGCTGGGCGGGGGGATGCTCGCCAGCGAGCAGGACGCGCGCGCCCATCGCGTCGTCACGGACGCCGTCCACGCCGCCGGGGGCAGGATCCTGGCCCAGCTGCTGCACGCCGGGCGCTACGCCCCGAGTGCCGACCTGGTCTCGGCCTCCGCGGTGCAAGCCCCGATCTCCCGGCACACGCCCCGGGAGATGACGGCCGCGGACATCGAGCGGACCGTGAACGCGTTCGCACGCGCGGCCACGCTGGCCCTGGAGGCCGGATACGACGGTGTAGAGATCATGGCCTCGGAGGGCTACCTCCTCAACCAGTTCCTCGCCCCGGCGACGAACCGACGCGCGGACGAGTACGGGGGTGACGCCGAGCGCCGACGCCGGTTCCCGGTGGCGGTGGTCGCGGCCGTGCGCGAGGCGCTGGGGGAGCGCGGCGTGCTCTCGGTGCGCACCTCGGCGGCGGACCTCGTCCCCGACGGGCAGACCCGCGCGGAGATCGCGGACACCGCCCGGGCCTTCGAGGCCGCCGGAGCGGATGTCCTGATGACCGGCATCGGGTGGCACGAGTCCCGTGTGCCAACCATCGTGACCTCCGTGCCGCGCGCCGCGTTCCTCGCCGCCTCGGCTGACCTGACCGCCGCCGTCGACATCCCCGTGATCGCCTCCAACCGGCTGACCACCCCCGCCGAGGCGGAGGAGGCGCTGACGTCCGGGGCCGCCGCGCTCGTCGGGCTGGCCCGGCCCCTGCTGGCGGACCCGAACTGGATGGCCGCGATCAGCGACCCGCGCGCTCGGACCCTGACGCCGTGCATCGCCTGCAACCAGGCCTGCCTCGACCACGTGTTCACCGGGGCCAAGGTCTCGTGCCTGATGAACCCCCGCGCCGGGCGGGAGACGGAGCCGGCGTACGCCGCGCCCGTCCCGGTGGCCCTCGGCCGCCGTCGCCGGATCGCCGTGGTCGGTGCCGGGCCGGCGGGCCTGACGGCCGCGGAGCGTGCGGCCCGGTTCGGGCACGAGGTCACCCTGTTCGACCGGCACGCCGAGCCCGGCGGGCAGTTCCGGCTCGCCCGGCGCATCCCCGGCAAGGAGGAGTTCGGTCCCGCGCTGGAGCACCTGGCGGCCCGCGCGGCGGCATCCGGGGTGACGCTCGTCACCGGAGAGGAGGTGTCCGCACAGACACTCCTGACCGACGACGGGCGGCCGGGCTACGACGAGGTGCTCCTCACCACCGGCGTGCGGCCCCGGTCCGTCGCTCTGCCCGGGGCGGGGGAGCCGGGTGCGCCCGCCGTCCATGCGTACGACGACGTGGTCCTGGGGCACGTCGACGTCGGTCCGCGCGTCGCGGTGATCGGCGCCGGCGGCGTGGGCGTGGACGTCGCCGAGGCCCTGGCGGCCGGCACGGAACGGCCGGACGGGACACCAGAGACGCAGGAGCACTGGCGGGCCCGCTGGGGCGTGGCCCTGACCTCTCAGACGCCGGGCCAGCTGGCCAAGCCGGCCGCGGCCCACCCCGGACGCGAGGTCCACCTGCTTCAGCGCAGCCCCGGACCGATCGGCGTCCGACTGCGCCCCACCACCGGCTGGGTGCACCGCGCCGAGCTGCGGCGGCACGGGGTCCACCTGCACTCCGGTGTGACCTACGAGGGCCTCGGCCTCGACGGCCTGCGCGTGACCGCGCCGTCCCCGGAGGACCCTGAAACCCGCGTGGCGCTGACCCTGGACGTGACGGACGTCGTCGTGTGCGCCGGGCAGGAGTCCGAGACGGATCTCGTCGGGGACCTGGTGGCCGCGGGCTACGCGCCGGAGTCGGTGCGTCTGATCGGCGGAGCCGCCGAAGCCCGCGAGCTCGACGCCTACCGGGCCATGGACCACGCCGTGCGGGCCGTGCAGGGCTGAGCCGTGCCGCGGGCCGGCGGGCCCTCGCGGGCGAGCGACGTCGGGGCTACGGTCGGGGCATGGCTCTCATCTACACCGCACGCCTGGACCCGGACAAGCCCGAATGGATCCGCCGCCGGCTCGTGGCGCACGGACTGCCCGAGGACGTGACCGCCGAGAAGGTCGGCTCGTACCGGCTCGACGATCCCGCCGGCGAGATCGGCGTCGAGTCGATGCTCGTGCGCGTGGGGGATCGGCTCTACCAGACCGCGTTCGCCTACCGTGGCGAGGCACCCGCCGAGGGGGACGTCGTGGCCGAGGCGGAGCACTCCGTCCTGGGACGCCGCTGGGTCGTGGACGCCGCCACCGATCCGGACGCGCGCCGCATCCTCGCGGCGGGCGTGCGCGGCGAGATTCCGCAGGCCCGGCTCGAGATGCACGACGAGTCCGGGACCTACCTCGAGACGCGCGCCCCGGATCTCACCCTCCGCGTGATCGGCGCCGATGCGACGGGGGAGCTCGAGGTGCCGGTCGAGCTGTCGGAGACGGACGAGGCGGACGTCGACGGCCCGCGGTGCCTCATCGCCGAGGGAGACAGTGTGCGGGCCGTCGTCGCGCGTCTTACCTGAGGGGCGGTCCGCGCGGTCAGAGGCCGCGCGGACCCCAGGACCGCAGCCGGCGATGGCTGGTGAGCGACATGTACAGCGCGATGCACCAGCCGAGGACGGTCCACCCGGTGAGCAGGTTCACCCAGAACACCGCCCACACGTTGGAACGGCCACGGACGGCGGCGACGGCCCACGGAGCCAGATAACCCGCCGTAACGATGGCCAAGACGACGGCGATCGTCGCGTGCAGGGGGCGGTCGCGCTGGTCAGTCATGATCGTCATGGGTCCAGGCTACGCGCGAGACCCGCCGTGCAGGGCGCCCCTGTCCGCCGTCCTGTGGTGCGCCGATAATGTACATTATGTCAACTAGCCTGTTCTTCGCCTCCCCTTCGGAGGCCGCCTGCACGGCACGCGCCGCGTCGTGAACTGGCCCAGGTGGCCGCGCCGGGCGGCACCGACACCGCGTGCCGGGGTTCACTCCCCCGGGTCTGCGGACAGCCGCTCCAGCAACGGCAGGACAGCCGCCACCGCCGTCCGGCTCTCGTGCCAGAGCCCGTGTCGCAACCGGGAATGGACGGCCTGCTGGCTGATCCCGAGTTCGGCCGCCGCCTCTCGCTGACTGGCGCCGGCTTCGACCAGCCGTCCCGCCGCGTGCTGATCAGCGGACCGGCGCCGTTCCACCGCGGCGACCAGCTGCAGGGTGGCCTCCGCACAGCGCAGATCAGCCTCTCGGCCGGCATCCGAGGCGCGGTCCGCGCGACCTCCGCCCGGCAGCACGAGTCGGCCCGGTGCCCGCCGGGCCCGCCGCCGCTCGGCTGTTGTCAGGTACGACAATGATGAATCCTTGTCGAGGGCATCCTCGGGATCCAACAGCACCGCCCAGGACCCGGTCCGCACGGCCCACAGCGCCAAGCCGACCGCGGCCGCCATGCCGTCGACGACGACGGCCAGCTCGCCGTCGTGCGACGCCGCATCGGTGCCCGGGCCGGATTCGTCGAGAAGCCACGCCGCCGCGGTCACAGCCGCGTCCGGGCGAGGATCGTCGAGCAGCGCGGCTGCCAGACGCCGCGCGTCGTCAGCGGTGGCGGCGGTCGGTCGGATGGGCACCAGATGCACGGACACCATGCAGTGAGCCTACCTCTGACAAAGGCGCTGTCTTGTTGTGGGGCCCGTCTGCCGAGCCGTCCTCGGCCGGACGCTCCGTCCGGACGTCTCGGTGCGCCAGACTGGATGCATGACGTCCTCCCCCACCGCCCGTCGTGTCGTGCCCGCCGAGCATCGCGCCCCGCGCGGCGCCCTGCCTGCGCTTGCCGTCGACCTCCTGCTCACCGTCCTCTTCGTGGCTCTGGGTCAGGGGCAGCACTCCACGGAGCGCGGGCTGCTGGGTCTGCTGGTCGCGGCGGCGCCGTTCCTGGCAGGCCTCCTGCTCATGACCGGGGTGACCGCCGGACACCGGACGTGGGCCCGCGTGTGGCCCCACGGTGTGATCGTCTGGCTGGGGACCGTGGCGGTCGGGATGGTCCTGCGCGTGGCCTTCGGTCTCGGTGGTGCGCCGGTGTCCTTCGTGCTCGTGGCGCTCGGGGTGCTGGGCGTCCTGCTCCTGGGCCGCCGGGCAGTGACCGCCTGGCTGGTGCGCCGCACCCGGAGGTGAGGGCCCGGCGCGCAGCTAGGATCGTCGGGGACACCGGACCCGCAGCATCGAGGAAATGAGGACCGCCCGTGGTCACCGCCATCGTCTTGATCAAGACCGACAAATCCAGCATCCCGGAGACCGCCGAGACTCTCGCCGCGCTCGAGGGGGTCGGGTCGGTCTACTCCGTGACCGGCGCGTGGGACCTGGTGGCGATGGTCAAGGTGCGCCGCTACGAGGACCTCGCCGACGTGATCGCCGACCACCTCTCCAAGGTCGACGGGATCCAGGAGACCGAGACCATGCTGGCCTTCCGGACCTACTCGTCTGAGGACCTCGGCGAGGGATGGGCGCTCGGCTTCGACTCCTGAGCGTCCTCTCCACGACGGGCCCCATCTCGCCGGGGAGGGCCCGTCGTCGCACCATCAGGACCGGGAGAAGGCGACCCAGCGGTCCAGGACGTCACGCGCGGCGCCGGAGTCGATCGACTCGGCGGCCCGCGTCATGTTGGCCGCCAGTCGCTCCATCAGCGGCGCGTCCGCGTCGCGGTCCCAGGCCGTCAGGCCCGCGGCCGCGTTGAGGAGGACGGCGTCGCGGATCGGACCCTTCTCCCCCGCCAGCAGAGCGCGGACGAGGGTCGCGTTGTAGGCGCCGTCCCGCCCGGCCAGGGCCTGAACGGGGGCCAGGTCGATGCCCAGCTCGCGGGGATCGAGCTCGTGGGTGCGCACACCGTCCCGGACCTCCATGACGGTCGACGGCCCCGACGTCGTGATCTTGTCCCGGCCGTCCGCCCCGCGGAAGACGAAGCCGCGCACCCCTCGGTCCGCGAGCACCTGGGCGAGCAGCGGGACCATGGCCTCACTCGAGCAGCCCAGGGCCTGGGCGGTGACCTGGGCCGGATTGCTCAGGGGGCCGAGGAAGTTGAACACGGTGGGCACGCCGAGCTGCTTGCGCACCGGGGCCACATACTTCATGGACGGGTGGTAGTTCTGGGCGAAGAGGAACGTGATGCCCACGGCCTCGGCGCACTCCTCGGCCTTCCGGGCCGGCATGGACAGGTCCACGCCGAGGGCCTCGATCACGTCGGCCGCGCCGGCGGTGGACGAGGCGCCGCGGTTCCCGTGCTTGACGATCCGCGCGCCCGCACCGGCGGCCACGAGCGAGGACATCGTGGAGAGGTTCACGGTTCCCAGGCGGTCACCGCCCGTGCCCACGACGTCGAGGGTCTCCCCCGGCACGTGCACCGGGTTCGCCGCCTGCACCATCGCCTCGGTCAGGCCGCGCAGCTCCGGCACCGTCACCCCCTTGGCGGCCAGGGCGAGGAGGAATCCCCCCACCTGCCCCTCGGTGGCATCGCCGGCCATCATCTCCCCCATGGCCCACGCGGCGACGTCGTCGCTGAGGTCCTCACCGAGGGTGAGGGCGCGGAAGACCTCCGGCCAGGAGGTCCCCAGGACTGCTGCGGTGTTCTCGGGGGTGCTCACGCACTGAGCCTAGCGGCCCGGCCGCACCCGGGACCGCGCCATGTCATGCGCCGCACGCCCCGAACCTGAACATCCCCTGGACGCCACCCCCCGACTGCCACTGAAACCCCCCCGACGGTGCTGACGACCTGTCCTGCGACACGGTAGGTTCGATTTACCGCCCGGGCGGTGTTTGGGGCCATAATGGCTGGGTGACCACAGCTAACCCCACTCTCCATCAGCCCACCACGGGGCTCCCGAGCCGGCCGAACATGGTGCAGGTCGGGACCATGGTGTGGCTTGCCAGCGAGCTCATGTTCTTCGGTGGGCTCTTCGCCATGTACTTCACCCTTCGCTCCACGTCTCCGGAGCTCTGGGCCGAGCACACCGCGATCCTCAACGTCCCGCTCGCCGCGGTGAACACGACGATCCTGGTGCTCTCCTCCGTCACCGCCCAGTTCGGCGTCCTCGCCGCCGAGCGCCTTCAGCCCCGCCGCACCGGCGGCTTCCTGCAGTTCGGGAAGTGGGGCATGGTCGAGTGGTTCATCCTGACCTTCATCATGGGCTCGATCTTCGTGGCGGTGCAGTCCTACGAGTACGCGGTCCTCGTCTCCGAGGGTGTGACCGTCGCGGCGAACGCGTACGGCTCGGCGTTCTACATCACCACCGGCTTCCACGCCATCCACGTGACCGGCGGCCTGATCGCGTTCCTCTTCATCATCGGCCGCGCCTACATGGCCCGCCGCTTCGGCCACCACGAGGCCACGTCCGCGATCGTCGTGTCCTACTACTGGCACTTCGTGGACGTCGTCTGGATCGCCCTGTTCTTCATCGTCTACTTCCTGAAGTAAGACGACCCCCCACTCACCGCACCGACTTCAGGCCCGGGCCGGCAGCATGAGCGGCCCGCCCCGGAAGAGAACGATAGGAAACCCCCGTGAAGGCACTTTCGCAGAACCGACGCCATCCCCTGATGGGGCTGGCGCTCCTCCTGCTGGGACTCCTGGTGACCGGCGGACTGTACTCCGTCGCGAGCACCGTGAACCAGGCGCAGGCGGCCACGCAGGTCACCGCGGCCGCCTCGGCTGATGACATCTCCGAGGGCGAGAAGCTCTTCAACGCGAACTGCGCCTCGTGCCACGGCACGGGTGCCGCGGGGGGCCCCTCCGGCCCGTCCCTGATCGGTGTCGGCGCCGCCTCCGTCGACTTCCAGGTGGGCACCGGCCGCATGCCGATGCAGATGAACGGCCCGCAGGCCCAGGTCAAGCCGAACCAGTTCAACGACGAGCAGACGGCCCAGCTCGCCGCCTATGTCGCCTCGCTGGGTGCCGGCCCCGCCGTCCCCGAGGACGAGTACCTGGATGTGAACCACGAGGACGTGGACATCACCCGCGGCGGCGACCTGTTCCGCATCAACTGCGCCATGTGCCACAACGCGGCCGCGGCCGGCGGTGCGCTCACCCGCGGCAAGTACGCCCCCTCTCTGCAGGGCGTGGAGGAGAAGCACATCTACGAGGCCATGGAGACCGGCCCGCAGAACATGCCGGTGTTCTCCGACTCGAACATCAAGCCCGAGGACAAGCGCGACATCATCGCCTACCTGAAGACCATCGAGAACCAGGGCTCCCCCGGCGGCCTCGCCCTCGGCTCGCTCGGCCCCGTCTCCGAGGGCCTGTTCATCTGGACCGCTGGCCTGGCGCTGATCATCGGCTTCATGGTCTGGCTCACCAGCCGGTCCTCCTGATCCCGTCGGCGCAGGCGCGCCGACCACCCGTCATCGACATTCATCACTCGAGTAAAGGAAACAGGACATATGGGCGAGAAAGGCTTTGAAGGGACCGAGCACCGCTCGGATTCCCTCGAGCACGCCGGCGAGGACGCGCCCCGGTACGCGATCGACAACCCGGGCCTGCCTCCGCACCGTCCGCGCCTGGCCGATGAGGATCCGAAGGCTGCGAAGCGCGCCGAGCGTCAGGTCTCGGTCATGTTCCTCATCTCCATCGTGGGCACGGTGCTCTTCTTCATCGGCTACTTCGGTGTGGGGCAGATCGGCAACGGCGAGGCGTTCAGCAAGATCTACCTGCAGAACCTGCTGCTCGGCCTGGGCACCGCCCTCGCCATGTTCGGCATCGGCATCGGCGTGGTGCACTGGGCCAAGACCCTGATGCCCGACCACGAGACCGTGGAGGACCGTCACGAGATCCGCTCGGAGGACGACCGCGTGGCCGCCACCGGGATGATCTCCGAGATCCTGGACGAGTCGCAGATCAAGCGCCGCCCCCTGCTGCGCAACACCCTGATCGGTGCCGCCCTGCTGGCCCCCCTGCCGTTCATCGCCGTGTTCCGCGATCTGGACGACTCGGACAACTTCTCGGATGAGGAGATCCACAACTTCGGTCCGGAGCGTCTGCGTCACACCATGTGGGCCGAGGGCGTGCGCCTCGTGCGCGACCCCACCGGCTCCCCCATCAAGGCCTCGGACGTCACGCTCGGCTCCGCCGTGCACGTCATCCCCGACGGCCTGAACGACCTGGGCCCTGACAAGCTCAACCAGAAGGCCAAGGCCGTCGTCCTGCTCATGCGCCTCGACCCGGCCAAGGTGAAGATCACCCCGGGTCGCGAGGACTGGAACGTGGACGGGATCTTCGCCTACTCCAAGGTCTGCACGCACGTGGGCTGCCCGATCGCCCTGTACGAGCAGCACACCCACCACCTGCTCTGCCCCTGCCACCAGTCGACCTTCGACCTGACGCAGGAGTGCAAGGTCATCTTCGGCCCGGCCAGCCACGCGCTGCCGCAGCTGCCGATCACCGTGGACGATGAGGGCTACCTCGTGGCCCAGAGCGATTTCCATGAGCCCGTCGGGCCTGTCTACTGGGAGCGTGGCTGACACCTATGAGCACCACCGTGAATGAGTTCCAGCCGGCGACCACGACCGGCCGCATCGCCAACTTCGTCGACACTCGCATGGGCATGTCGCCGATCGTGAAGTTCTTCGGCCGCAAGATCTTCCCGGACCACTGGACGTTCATGTTCGGCGAGGTCGCCCTGTACAGCTTCGTCATCCTGCTGCTGTCCGGCGCGTTCCTCACCCTCTTCTTCGACCCCTCCATGTCGGAGGTCGTCTACGACGGGGCCTACGCCCCGCTGCGCGGCATCGAGATGTCCGCGGCCTACGCCTCGACCCTGGACATCTCGTTCGACGTGCGCGGCGGCCTGTTCATGCGCCAGCTGCACCACTGGGCGGCGCTGATGTTCGTGGCGGCCATGTCCGTCCACATGCTGCGCGTGTTCTTCACCGGCGCGTTCCGTCGCCCGCGTGAGCTGAACTGGCTGGTCGGCTGCTTCCTGCTGATGGCCGGCTGGGCCGCCGGCTTCACCGGCTACTCCCTGCCCGACGAGGTGCTCTCCGGCAACGGCCTGCGCATCATCGACGGCATCCTGAAGTCGCTGCCGCTGGTGGGCACGTACCTCTCCGCCTTCTTCTTCGGCGGCGAGTTCCCCGGCCACTCGGTCATCGGCCGCCTGTACGCCCTGCACATCATGATCGTGCCGGCCGCCATCCTGCTGCTGATCGGCATCCACCTGTTCATGGTCGTCGTGCACAAGCACACCCAGTACCCGGGCCCGGGCCGCACCGAGGACAACGTGGTCGGCTACCCGGTGGGCCCCGTGTACGCGGCCAAGGCCGGCGGCTTCTTCTTCATCGTGTTCGGTGTGCTCGCGCTCATCGCCTCCACGGTGACGATCAACGCCAACTGGAACTACGGCCCGTACGATCCGTCCCCGGTGCAGGCCGGCACCCAGCCCGACTGGTACATCGGCGTGTTCGACGGCGCCCTGCGCCTCATGCCGGGCATGATCGGCGACTACTCCTTCCTCTGGAACATCCCGATGCCGTGGGGCTCCTCGGTGTCCCTGCCCATGGGCGTGCTCGTGCCGCTGATCCCGGTCGGCGTCCTGCTCGTCGGCATGTGCACCTGGCCCTGGATCGAGCGGTGGATCACCAAGGACAACACTGAGCACCACCTGCTCGACCGTCCGCGCAACGCCCCGGCCCGCACGGGCATCGGCGTGGCCGCCGTCGTCTGGTACTGCGTCATGTGGGCGGCCGCGTCCTCGGACCTCATCGCCACCCACTTCCACCTCTCCCTGAACGACGTGCTGTACGTGCTGCGCGCGCTGTTCTTCCTCGGCCCGGTGATCGCCTTCATCGTGACCCGCCGCATCTGCCTGTCCCTGCAGCGCAAGGACCGTGAGCTGGTGCTCCACGGCCACGAGGCCGGCGTCATCGAGATGTCCCCCGAGGGCGGCTTCCACGAGCGTCACCGCCAGCTCACCGACTACGAGCTGTACCGCCTGGTGTCCTTCGAGGACCGCCGCCCGGTGCCGGCCATGCCCGGCCGCAACGGCAAGGTGGGCGCGCTGGAGAAGGCCCGTGCCGGCCTGAACCGCATGTTCTACCAGGATCGCGTCGCCCCGGTCTCCCGCGAGGAGCTGGTGGAGGCCCGCACCCACGGCCAGCACGGCCACGAGGAGTCCGCGGTCGAGCTCGAGCACGGCTCGCACGCCCCTCACCTGGATCGCTGATCCCGAGCGGCTGATTCCCTGACGAAGGGCCCCACGCACCATGGTGCGTGGGGCCCTTCGACGTTCCCAGGGTGACCTCGAGGACGCGCTGCCCTGAGCAGCCCCGACGCCGCGGCGCGCATCGGCCCGCATGGACGGCGAAGGGTTCAGGCCCGCCGGTCCCGGGCCACCCCCGTGGGCCTGCCCAGCGTTTCCCGCCAGCCTGGGACGTGCCCGGCCCCTGCTGACGGCCACGTGCCCGGTTCCGGACTCCCAGGTGCCGCGGGCCCGTGCCCGACGGTGTGTCCTGGCGGCGGGGGCTGTCCCGGCAGGGTGGCCATCCGCCACCCCTGGGCCCCGAGATGGACGACGGCCCGGATGCAGGCCACGGCGTCACGGTCAACATGGTGGGCACCGGTGCAGAGCCAAGCCGTACTCCGCTGCACCGATGCACCGATGCACCGATGGTGATGATGAGGCCCATCGCCGCAACCACCGGCCAGCCCTTTCTTCCTGACCGAGGAGCTGTCGACAGTGCGTGGCAGGTGCCCGTGCGGACGCGGCCACGGGCTCTCCGGAGGCCGGGCCGGCCCCGCCCCCTCGGACGGTGCAGAGGGGGCGGAGGGGGCCTCGTCCGGCGCCCACCGAAAGTGTCACCCTCACCTCGCCACGTGGACCGTCACAAGCGACGGCCCTGCTGGCCTGCACCCCGTGCGACTCCCCTGCCCGGTCTCTACGTGACGAGGCTCGTTCCGGCCGCTGAGAGCGGCGTAGGAGTCGCGGGCACGGGCATCAACGGGACGCGCGACGGGACGGCCCATTCAAGTGCCGCCGCGGCACGCAGACGTCGTCATGGGCAGCGCGGTGAGGCGCTCCTGGCGCGCCGCTGACTCTGCGCGGCGGTCGATGCCCGGGCCTACGGAGACCACGAGACAGCGGGACGGGCCACCAGGCGAACCCTTCACCCGGGCACCACGCTTGGCCCCCGAGCGGCGAGTAGGCCGGTCGCCGTGACCGGCCCCGCGGCGCAGGGGCTGGCCGCCGCGACGGCGGGCTGGCCGTACTCAGCTCCCAGGGAAACGCCGCAGGCCGGACCCCCGAGGGGTCCGGCCTGCGGCGTTCGACGACGGCCAGGTCAGTGGGCGTACTTGCCCCGAGAGAACTCGTAGACCCACCCGAAGGTGAAGTAGGCGGCGGCGACGATGCCGATGATGAAGACCCACCAGCCGACGGCCAGGCCGGTCACGATGATCGCGCAGCCCAGGCCGAGGCCCAGCGGCCACCAGCTCCAGGGAGCGAAGGTGCCGTAGGTGCCGGCGTACTCGACGATCTGACCGTCCTCGTCATCTGCAGGGCCGACGCCGTATTTGTGCTCGGCGGCCCGCAGGTACCAGGCGATCATCCAGGACATCGCGCTCAGGGCGTAGAGGGCCGGGATGCCAGCCCACTCAGTCCACTCGATCCAGAATCCGTACAGGGTGCCTGCGGCCACGAAGAACAGGCCGATCACCCAGAAGATGTTCGCTGCGACCTTCACCGGGACACCTTCTCTCCGAAGGCCTCAGACGTGTTCTGAGGCGAGTGCGGGAAGAGCTCCGGGTGGTGCAGATCCAGCGCCGGACGCTCGGAGCGGATGCGCGGCAGGGAGTGGAAGTTGTGCCGCGGCGGCGGGCACGAAGTGGTCCACTCGAGCGAGGCGCCGAAGCCCCACGGGTCGTCCACGGTGACCTTCTTGCCATAGCGCGAGGTGATGTAGACGTTCCAGAAGAACGGGATCAGCGACGCGCCGAGAACGAAGGAGAAGACCGAGGAGAACGCGTTCATCGCCTGGAAGCTGTCCTCCACCATGTAGTCCGCATAGCGGCGGGGCATGCCGATGACGCCGAGCCAGTGCTGGATCAGGAACGTGCCGTGGAAGCCCACGAACAGCAGCCAGAACTGGATCTTGCCGAGACGCTCGTTCAGCATCTTGCCGGTGAACTTGGGCCACCAGAAGAAGAAGCCGGCGAACATCGCGAACACCACGGTGCCGAAGATGACGTAGTGGAAGTGCGCCACGACGAAGTAGGTGTCGGACACCTGGAAGTCCAGGGGCGGCGACGCCAGGATGACGCCGGTCAGGCCACCGAACAGGAAGGTGACCATGAAGCCGAGCGTCCACAGCATCGGGGTCTCGAAGGTGATCGAACCGCGCCACATGGTGCCGATCCAGTTCACGAACTTCACGCCGGTCGGGACCGCGATGAGCATGGTCATCACGGAGAAGAACGGCAGGAGCACGGCGCCGGTCACGTACATGTGGTGCGCCCACACCGTCACGGAGAGCGCGGCGATCGCCGTCGTCGCGAACACGATGGACTTGTAGCCGAAGATCGGCTTGCGGGAGAACACCGGGATGATCTCCGACACGACGCCGAAGAACGGCAGGGCGATGATGTACACCTCGGGGTGGCCGAAGAACCAGAAGAGGTGCTGCCACAGGATGGCGCCGCCGTTCTCCGGGTTGAAGATGTGGCCGCCGAAGCGACGGTCCAGGCCCAGCGCGAAGAGCGCGGAGGCAAACGGCGGGAACGCCATCATGATCAGGATGCTGGTGATGAGCGTGTTCCAGGTGAAGATCGGCATGCGCCACATCGTCATGCCAGGAGCACGCATCGTCAGGATCGTGGTGATGAAGTTGACGCCGCCCATGATCGTGCCGAAGCCCTGGAGGACCAGACCGAACACCCAGAGGTCACCGCCGACGCCCGGCGAGAACGTGGTGTTGGAGAGCGGGGCGTAGGCGAACCAGCCGAACGAGGCCGCACCCTGCGGGGTGAGGAACCCGGCGGTCGCGATGAGGGAGCCGAACAGGAAGAACCAGAACGCCAAGGCGTTCAGACGCGGGAAGGACACGTCCGGAGCACCGATCTGCAGCGGCACCAGCACGTTGGCGAAGCCCGTGAAGAGCGGGGTCGCGAACATGAGCAGCATGAGCGTGCCGTGCATGGTGAACAGCTGGTTGTACTGCTCCTTCGTCTGCAGGATCTGCATGCCGGGCTCGAAGAGCTCCGCGCGGATCATGAGGGCCATGACGCCGCCGATGCAGAAGAAGACGAAGGACGTGATCAGGTACATGTACCCGAGCACCTTGTGGTCGGTCGTCGTCAGCCAGCTGACGACGATCTTGCCCAGCGAACGGGGCACCACACGAGGCTGCGCCTGTGAGCGCACCTCATCCGTTGCGTACTCGTAAGTGGTCATCAGTGGCTACCTCCACCGCGGGGGGTCTGGAGATCGCGCTCCATCGTCCCGGCGCCGTCAGGGTTGTTGTTGGGATTGCGGCTGTACTCGTCGCCCACCTGACCCGGCTCCATCTCCTCGAGGCGCTGGACGAACTCCGCCTCGTCGACGACCTCCACGTTGAAGAGCATCTCGGAGTGGGACTCGCCGCACAGCTCGGCGCACTTGCCGTCGTAGCTGCCCAGCTCCTGGGGGGTCAGGTACAGGTGGTTGGTCTTGCCGGGCACCATGTCGCGCTTCTGGAGGAACTGCGGGATCCAGAAGGAGTGGGCCACGTCACGGGACTTCAGCTCGAAGTGCACCGGCACGTCATTCGGCAGGTACAGGACCGGAAGGGTGTCACGCACGCCCTCGGTGCCGTCCAGCTGGGCCTGGATGCCGGAGTAGTAGGCCTCGATGACCTCGCCGTTCTCCTGCTCGTAGGAGTAGTTGAAGTCCCAGGACCACTGCTTGCCGTACACGGTGACGGTCAGCGGCGAGTCGTCCACGGGGCGGTCGACCTCGGTCTGGACGCGGTCGGTGAAGCCCCAGAAAGTGAAGACCATCAGGATCGGGATGGCCGTGAACATGGTCTCGAGCGGCACATTGTAGGCCGTCTGCTTCGGGAAGCCCTGGTCGTTCTTGCGGCGGCGGTACGCCACCATGCACCAGATCATGGCGCCCCAGGCCAGCAGGCCGACGACCATGGCCGCGATCCAGGAGTTCACCCACAGGTCGGTGAGCTGGGCGTTGTGGTTGGTGGTGTCCCGGGTGCCGGGGTACCAGCCGCGCTGGACCTCTGCCGAACAGCCGGTCAGCACCAGGAGCGCCGTGGTGCCCACGGCACCGGCGGTCCAGCGGCGGCGGGTCCGACGTCCGGCGTCATTCTGTGCTCTCACAGACGGCCTTCCTCTTCATCTCGTGTGCGAGGGGCGTCCCCGCTCCCCCGGCGATTCGGCGGCTTCTCGCAGCGTCCTCGCAGGGAGCACGGGTATGCCCTGATGATTCAGAGCCAGTCTAAGCCGAAACACGCGGATTCTCCGCACCGTGACACGTGCCGATCGTGTCTGGGAGTCGGGTCCGAGCATCCTGGGCGCGGTGCCCGGGCACGACGACGGCGGGCCGGCCGAGGCCGACCCGCCGGTTCGCGGTCCGTGGCGCTCCGGGCGCCCGCAGATCAGTGGAAGGAGTCGCCGCAGGCGCACGAGCCGCCTGCGTTGGGGTTGTCGATCGTGAAGCCCTGCTTCGAGATGGTGTCCTCGAAGTCGATGGTCGCGCCCATGAGGTAGGGCACGCTCATCTTGTCGACGATCACCTCGACCCCGTCGTAGTCACGGACGGTGTCGCCGTCGAGGACGCGCTCGTCGAAGTAGAGCTGGTAGATCAGGCCCGAGCAGCCGCCCGGCTGCACGGCGACGCGCAGCCGCAGGTCCGTGCGGCCCTCCTGCTCGAGCAGCGAGCGCACCTTGCCGGCCGCCACGTCGGTCAGCTCGACCTCGTGCGGGGGCAGGCCCTCGGCGTCCTGGGTCGCGCCGATCTCGACGCCGGTCTCCTCTGCGGACAGAGCCATCGTGACCTCCTCAGATCATGGGGCGCGGACGGGGCCGTCACGCGCGTGTGGTCTCCCGGGCAACACTAGCCGCCCACGGGGCATTCCCGGCCCGCCGCACCGACGGGCCGGGCGGCGCTCACGCCGAGAGCCGCGCGAGCCAGAGCGCCTCGGCCACGACGGCCCGCTGGAAGTCGTCGATGTGCAGCGACTCGTTGGCCGAGTGCGCCCGCGTGTCCGGGTCCTCCACGCCCGTGATGAGGAGGGTGGCCTCCGGGAAGACCTCGGCGAGGTCCGCGGTGAACGGGATGGAGCCGCCCATGCCGATCGCCCGGGGCTCGACGCCCCAGGCGTCCTCCAGGGCGGCCATCATCGCGGCCGCGGCGGGGGCCGAGGTGTCCGTCGTGAACGGCTGACCGAACTCCCCCGCGGTGACCGTGGTCTCCGCGCCGAGCACCGCCGCGGACTGCGCCTCCAGGTGGGTGCGCAGCGCCTCGAAGGCCTCCGCGGGCTCCATGCCGGGGCCCAGGCGCAGCGAGAACTTCGCGCGCGCCGCGGGCTGGATCGTGTTCGAGGACTCCGCGACCGAGGGCGCGTCGATCCCGATGATGCTCAGCGCGGGAGCGTTCCACAGCCGGTCCGCGACCGGGCCGCGGCCGGCCAGGGTCACCCCGTCCAGCACGCCCGCGTCCGCGCGGAAGACGTCCTCGGGGTAGTCCAGGCCCGCGGTCTGCCGCGGCTCGAGGCCGGGCACGGCGACCGCGCCGTCCGCGTCGTGGAGCGTGGCGATCAGCCGCGAGAGCAGGACGACGGCGTCCAGGACCGGCCCGCCGAACATGCCGGAGTGCACGGCGTGGTCGAGCACCCGGACGGTCACCGTGCCGTCCACCAGCCCACGCAGGGAGGTGGTCAGCGCGGGCTCCCCCACGGCCCAGTTGGACGAGTCCGCGACCACGATCGCGTCGGCGTCGAGGCGCGCCCGGTGCTTCTCCAGGAAGGTGCGGAAGGTGGGCGAGCCGGCCTCCTCCTCGCCCTCGATGAAGACGCGGACGCCGACGCCGGCGTCGGGCAGGACGTCCCGCAGGGCGGCGAGGGCGGCGAGGTGGACCATGATGCCGGCCTTGTCGTCGGCGGCGCCGCGGCCGTACAGCCGCCCGCCGCGCTCGGTGGCCACGAGCGGCGGGGTGTCCCAGAGGTCCTCGTCCCCGATCGGCTGCACGTCATGATGGGCATACAACAAGACGGTGGGCTTGTCAGAGGCGCCGGGCTTCTCGCCGATCACCGCCGGCCCACCGGGCCGGTCGTCGTCGCGGGTCTCGGTCACGATCTCCACCTCCTGCAGGCCCGCCTCGCGCAGCAGGCCCGCGACGGCCTCGGCGGACCGCTCGAGCTGGGTGCGGTCCGCGGAGTCCCAGGCGATGCCCGGGATCGCCACGAGGTCGGTGAGGGTCTGGAGGGTCGTCGGAAAACGGGCCTCGACGGCCTCACGGACGGCGGAGACGAGGGCCGCGTCCTGCGGCGCACGGGAGGTGATGTCAGTCATGACGGCCAGCGTAGACGGCGGCCGGGCCGAGGGTCGTGCCCCCGGGCGGTCCGGACCCGCCCCACCACTAGACTGGACGGGTGTTCAAGCGAGACAAGACCCCCGAGACCGCGCCCGCCCCCTCGACTCACGGCTCCTCGGCCGCTCCCGCCGAGGGCGCCGCCGTGGCCGAGGACGGGCCGCGCGACCGCTCGCAGGGCAAGAAGGGCCCGACTCCGCGGCGCCGCGACCAGGAGGCTGCGCGCCGTCGCACTCTGGTCCCCGAAGATCGCAAAGCGGCTCGCAAGGCCGAGCGCCAGGCGATGGCCCAGGAGCGGATGCGCCAGCGCGCCGCGCTGGAGACCGGGGACGAGCGCGGTCTCCCGGCACGCGACAAGGGGCCGCAGAAGCGCTGGGTCCGTGACTACGTGGACGCGCGGACCGGGATCGGCGAGTGGCTCATGCCCGTCGTCTTCGCCTACGTCCTGCTCATGTTCATCCCCGGTCGCGAGGCGCAGCTGATCCTGATGATCAGCCTGTACGTCCTCGTGGCCCTCGTGCTCATCGAGAGCTTCCTGGTCAGCCGGCACATCAAGAAGGGCCTCACGGAGCGCTTCGGCACGCCGGAGTCCGGGACCGGCTTCTACGGCATCATGCGGGCCCTGCAGTTCCGCCGCCTGCGTCTGCCCAAGCCCCAGGTCAAGCGGGGCGAGTACCCCGCCTGACACGACACCGCGCCACGGCCCGGACCCCGGTGGGTCCGGGCCGTCGCGTCCCCGGCGAGCAGACCGTCAGCCCCGCAGGGACCGGGCCAGCCCGGCGGTGATCCGGCCGGCCCAGAACGGGCCCTCGTACAGGAACGCCGTGTATCCCTGGACGAGGTCCGCGCCCGCGTCGAGCCGGGCCTGGACGTCGTCGGCGTCCGTCACCCCGCCCACGCTGACGACGGCGGTGCCCGTCGGCAGCGCCGCCCGCAGGACCTCCAGCACCCGCATCGACCGCTCCTGCAGCGGGGCGCCGGACAGGCCGCCCGCGCCCAGGGCGTCCACGTCGGCACGCGGGGTGCGCAGACCCTCCCGGGAGACGGTCGTGTTGGTCGCGATGACGCCGTCCAGCCCGAGGCGCTCGGCGAGCGCCCCGACGGCGCGCACGTCGTCGTCCGCCAGGTCCGGGGCGATCTTCACGGTCAGCGGCACGCGACGGTCCGGGACCGCACGGTCGGCCTCCTCGCGCACCGCCGTGAGGATCGGCTCCAGCGCGTCGATCTCCTGCAGCTGGCGCAGCCCCGGCGTGTTCGGCGAGGACACGTTGACCGTCAGGTAGTCGGCGTGGGGCGCGAGCAGGCGGGTCGAGGCCCGGTAGTCGTCCGCCGCGTCCTCGAGCGGGACCACCTTGGTCTTGCCGATGTTCACGCCCAGGACCGGCCGGGTCGGACCGAAGCGGCGCTCCAGCGTCTGCCGGGTCCGCGCCAGGCGGGGGGCGACGGCCGCCGCGCCGTCGTTGTTGAAGCCCATGCGGTTGACCAGCGCCCGGTCGTCCACGAGACGGAACAGTCGCGGTTGCGGGTTGCCGGGCTGCGGCTGCGCCGTGATCGTGCCGACCTCGATGTGGCCGAACCCGAGGTCGGCCAGGGCGGCGGTCCCCCGGCCGTCCTTGTCGAACCCCGCGGCCAGGCCGAAGGGCGTCGGGAACCGCAGGCCCATGACCGTGCGCGCGAGCAGCGGGTCCGGGCGGAAGGCGGCGCGCAGGGCGGCGGACGCCCCGGTGCGCTCGACCAGCCGGATCGCGTCGAAGCCCCGATGGTGCGCCTGCTCCGCGTCCATGCCGCCGAACACGGCACGGAAGAAGGGCGGGTACAGGCGAGGCGCGCGGGAGGTCAGGAGGCCGTCGACGGCGGACTTGGGATCAGGCAGCTGCATGCCCCCATCCTCGCACGGGCCTCCCGCCCGCCCAGGGTCCTCCTACAGTGGTCGGATGGCCCGTGACCCCGCCTCTTATACACATCTGCCGCTGCCGACGAGCGCATAAAGGGGGATCTCGGGGGGCGCCGGAACCTCAAAAAAAAACAAAAAATCATACAAG
>NZ_VIGS01000069.1:0-10383 GCF_006704135.1 Micrococcus sp. R8502A1 | reverse complement strand
TCTTGTATCGTCTCACTCGCTGTCGCTTCACACTTTCTATTTTTTTGTTTTAAACAGGTGCGGCCACCACGGAGCTTACCCCGAAGGCGGTCGGCGGCAGCGTCAGAGGGGTATAAGAGGCAGCGCCCCCCTCACCGGCCCGCAGACCCCCACGCCCCAGCGCGTGGCCGCCGTGCGTGCGCTGCGCGAGCTGCTCGCCGCCGGCTACGGCACCGAGGCCCGGCCGATCGCCTCCTACGGCGCCCCCGCGCCCGGCACCCTCGGCGGCGTCTACCCGGACTACGACGACCGCGTGTTCCCCGGCCTCGTGGCCGCGCAGGAGCTGGCGGGCATCGACGTCGACTACCTGCGGAACGTGGACCGGGTGAGCGAGGCCGGCATCGCCGAGGCGTCCCTGGCCGACCTCGGCACGCTGTTCACCTACCTGGTGCGCGGCGAGCGGTTCGCGGACGGGCACGTGGCCGCCGCGATCGAGAACGGCAAGGTCGGCCGCATGCTGGACCGCCTGACCGCGCTGGTCCCCGAGATCCGCTGAGAGCGCACGGTGCGGAATACTGGGCGCATGCCCGCAGCCTCCGACGCCCCCACGCCCGCGCCCCGGCGCGGCCGCCTGGCCCCTTCCGGTGACCCCACTCCCGTGGAGAACGTCGCCACGCACCTGCAGGAGGGGTGGAACCGTTGGCACCGCGCCCGCGCGCTGCGTGCCGGCAACGTGCCGACGGTCATGGCGTTCACGGGCTACGGCAGCACCAGCTGGGTGCGGATCCTCTCCCGCGTGGTGATCGCCTCCGACGAGGAGTTCATGAACGGCCGTCGGCTGTCGAAGGTGGTGGCGGACGGCGTGCGCGGCTGGCGCAACTTCGTGGCCCCGCCCATGGCCTACGCCGAGGTGGAGGTGCAGGTGGGGGACCTGCGCACCACGGTGCGCACGGACCGGATGGGCGTCGTCGACGTCGTGCTGGACGTCGAGCTGGAGCCCGGCTGGCAGACCGCCACCCTCCACGTCGGCGGCCAAGAGGAGCACGCCGTCATGGACCTGTACATCTGCGAGCCGGGCGCGCGGATCGGCCTGGTCTCGGACATCGACGACACCGTGGTGGTCACCTCGCTGCCCCGCCCCCTGCTGGCGGCCTGGAACTCGTTCGTGATCGACGAGCACGCCCGCACGCCCACTCCGGGGATCGCCGTGCTGCTGCGCCGGATCGCCGAGCTCGAGCCGAAGGCCCCCGTGCTGTACCTGTCCACGGGCGCGTGGAACGTGGCGCAGACCCTCACCCGCTTCCTGGGCCGCAACCTCTACCCGCTCGGCGCTCTGCTGCTGACCAGCTGGGGGCCCACGAGGGACCGCTGGTTCCGCTCCGGTCAGGAGCACAAGAGGGTCCAGCTCGAGCGCCTCGCCGAGCAGTTCCCGGACATCCAGTGGATCCTGGTGGGCGACGACGGCCAGCACGACCCCGAGATCTACGCCGAGTTCGCGCAGCGCCACCCCGACCGGGTCAAGGCGATCGTCATCCGGCAGCTGACCCCCTCCCAGGCGCTGCTCGCGGGCGGCCGGGCGGAGGACACCCGCCATTCCACCCCGGGCATCCCGTGGTGCTACGGCCCGGACGGGGCCACGCTGTCCAATCAGCTCGAGGACCTGGGCATCCTGCCCGTCGAGTTCGTGGACGTGCAGCCCGAGGCCTGGCGTGAGGACATCCTCGGCGACGACGAGGCGCCGGCGGCCCTCGACGCCGCGGCGCAGCGTGACGGTCGGTCCGCGGACGAGGAGGCCGCCCGATGACCGCCTCGCGCTCCGTCGAGGTCCGCATCCCGCTGCGCTGGGCGGACATGGACGCCTACGGCCATGTGAACAACATCGCCGTGGTGCAGCTGCTGGAGGAGGCCCGCGTGGCGGCCTTCGGCGTGCCCGCGAACACCGGCGCCGGTGGCGGGCAGGCCCCGCCGATCGACCTGCTCGAGGGGGTGGCCCCCGGTGTGCGGACGTTCATCTCCGAGCACACCGTGAAGTACCGGGCCCAGATGCCCTACCGCCCCGTGCCGCTGCGCGTGGTGGTGAGCGTGGACGCCGTGAAGGCCGCCTCGGTGCACGTGGGCTACGCCCTGCACGACGGTGTCGACGACACCCTCTGCGCCACCGCGACGTCCGTCATGGTGTTCGTCGACGGGCAGACGGGCCGCCCCGTGCGCATCAGCCCCGAGCAGCGGGCGGCCCTGGCCGGCTGAGGTGGGCTGCTGATCGACTGGCAGCCGCCCAGCGACATCACCGCCGTGCAGCACGGCTGCGATGTCGCAGAGCGGAGGTCGACCGCTCGGGCTCGCGGAGGTCGGGGCCGGGCCCGTGGGACGGCCGTGGATCAGACCGGGCGGGGGACGCCCGCGGCGGTGAGGATCCGCGCCAGCCGGTCCGGCCGCAGGAGGTCTCCCCACGTCCAATGCGCGCCCGCCCGGGTGACCAGCTGCAGGGCCACCTCCCGTTCCTTCTCCCGGCGGATGCTGGCGCGGCGGGCCGTGTCGTCACCGTCGAAGAACGACAGGTCGTACTTGCCCAGCCCGTCGAACTCCCCGTACACCCGCACCTGCTCCCACCAGAAGTCCGTGCGGGCCACCTCGCGTCCGTTCGCATCCCGGTGGCGATGCTGCAGCGCCGTGGGCGGGACGAAGCCGAGCTCGTGGATGATGGCCCGGCTGTAGGACTCGCCGGCGGACTCCGCCCGCGCGTCCGCGAAGTGCCAGGCCCGCTCGAATCGGCGGAGGGCGGCCGCCGATCCGAGTCGGCTCTCCGCCTGCCTCGCCCAGCGTGCGGCCTCCTCGGGCCGGGCTCGGACGAGCGCGTCCAGCGGGGCCACGGCGTCGCGGAACGGGGTGGCCGCGCCGAGGACCAGCAGCACCGTGGGCAGCGGATCCGCCAGGACGGTCCCGAGGCTCTGCCCGTCCGACAGGACGGCCTCGACCGGCTGAGGCGCGGCGTGGGCCGCCTCCGGCAGCCCCCATCGGGGTCGGCGGCGCGGCAGGCCGGGGAGTCGGCGGTCGTGGGCCACCAGGGAGGGGGCGAAGGGACGGCGGGTCAGCGGACCGGCGCCGTGATGCCCGGGCGAGGGGGCGCGCAGCTCGAGCACGGGCGGCTCGACGGCCGGCCCCAGACCGTGCAGCCGGGCCGCGGTCAGGCCCGTGAACACCGTCGCGGGGCGGGCGATCGAGAGGGCGACGGCGGACACGACCGCCCTGTCCCACGGACGCAGCGCGGCCCAGTCGCTGACGTTGATGTAGACGCGCGGGCAGAGCCGCACGAGGACCCCGCGGGTCCAGGCGCGTTCGAGACGGCGCCGCGCCGCCCCGTCGTGGGGGTCTGCCGCGCTGAGCAGGGGCCCGCGTCCCGGGAGCAGCGCACGCGAGTGGTCGGAGAGCGGGGTCATGCGGCCCAGTGTCGTGGGCCCGTCCGGGGCGTGAGGGGTCGGCCGCGCCGGCGGTGGAGGGCACCCGCCGTCGGGGGCCTGTGCAGGAGTCGGGTGCCCTCAAGCGACCGCCGCCCTGCGACATCACCGCGCGTCAGAACGGCGGAGATGTCGCAGGGCGGCGGAGGATCACGGAAGGGGCAGGGCGGGGACTCAGACCACGCCCTGGGCGATCATCGCGTCGGCGACCTTGATGAACCCGGCGATGTTGGCCCCCGCCACGTAGTTGCCGGGCGTGCCGTACTCCTCGGCGGTCTCCACGCAGCGGTCGTGGATGTCACGCATGATCTGCTCGAGCCGGTCGTGGGTGTAGTCGAAGTTCCACGAGTCCCGCGAGGCGTTCTGCTGCATCTCCAGCGCCGACGTCGCCACGCCGCCCGCGTTGGCGGCCTTGCCCGGGCCGAACAGCGTCCCGGAGTCGACGAACAGGTGGGCGGCCGCCTCGGTGCAGGGCATGTTCGCGCCCTCGGCCACGGCCTTCACCCCGTTCTTCAGCAGGGTCCGCGCGGCGGACTCGTCGAGCTCGTTCTGGGTGGCACACGGCAGGGCCACGGTGCCCTCGACGTCCCAGACGCTGCCGCCGGTCACGTAGCGGGACCGCCCGCCGCGGCGCTCGGCGTACTCGGAGATACGGGCACGCTCGACCTCCTTGATCTGCTTGAGCAGGTCCAGGTCGAGGCCGTCCGGGTCCACGATGTAGCCCGAGGAGTCGGACGCGGTGAGCACGGTGGCCCCGAGCGCGGCGGCCTTCTCCGCGGCGTAGATGGCCACGTTGCCGGAGCCGGAGATCAGCACCTGCTGGCCGTCCATGGATTCGCCGCGCGTGCGGAGCATGGAGTCGACGAACATCACGGCGCCGTAGCCGGTGGCCTCGGTGCGGACCAGCGAGCCGCCCCACGTCAGGCCCTTGCCGGTGAGGGCGCCGGCCTCGAAGCGGTTGGTCAGTCGCTTGTACTGGCCGAACATGTAGCCGATCTCGCGGGCGCCCACGCCGATGTCACCGGCCGGCACGTCCGTGTGCTCACCGATGTGGCGATGCAGCTCCGTCATGAAGGACTGGCAGAACCGCATGATCTCGCGGTCGGACTTGCCGGCGGGGTCGAAGTCCGAGCCGCCCTTGCCGCCGCCGATCGGCATGCCGGTGAGCGAGTTCTTGAAGATCTGCTCGAAGCCCAGGAACTTGACGATCCCGAGGTACACGGAGGGGTGGAAGCGCAGCCCGCCCTTGTACGGGCCGAGCGCCGAGTTGAACTCCACGCGGAACCCGCGGTTGACCTGCACGACGCCGGCGTCGTCGATCCACGGGACGCGGAAGATGATCTGGCGCTCCGGCTCGCAGAGGCGGTGCATGACCCCGGCCTCGACGTACTGGGGGTGGCGCTGCATCACCGGTCCCAGCGCCTCGAACACCTCGGACACCGCCTGGTGGAACTCGGCCTCGCCGGGGTTGCGCGCGAACACTTCGTCGCGCAGGGTCTTCAGAGACTCATTCATGGTGTCCTCCTCGGACGTCGGGGTAGAGACGCCCCGCGGTGCCCCCGCCGTGGCGCGCCGCGGTCGGAGGAGGCCGCGGTGCCTGACGCCCATCCTGACAGGGAGTGCGCTCTGTTGCCGAAATGAGACGCGGGCCACCCCGGGCCCCGCGTTCGGCTCAGCGCGGCGGCGCCGCCTCGGTGTCGATGCTGGCCTGCTGGCTCTCGCTGTAGCGCGGGCCCGCCACGGTCGCGTCATTGACGAGGTCGTCCAGCCGGGCGACGTCGGCCGGGGTCAGCCGAACACGCGCGCGGCCAGCAGCGACGGCGCCGTCAGCAGCCGGCGGGCCAGCTCCACGCGGCGGCGCTCCTGCACCGCGATCGCCTTCTCGTAGTAGCCCACGAGCTGCTCGCACAGCACCGGCCAGGTCCGGCCCTGCACCGACGCCCACGCCGCGTCGGCGAACGCGGCCCGCTTGACGTCGTCGTACACGAGGTCCGCGACGTGGCGGCGCAGCTCGTCCAGCTCGCCGGGCGGGTAGAGCCAGCCGGTGCGGGAGGCGTCCACGATGTCGAGGGGGCCGCCGCGGCCGACGGCGACGACGGGCACGCCCGAGGCCATCGCCTCCTGCAGTGTCTGGCCGAAGGTGTCGGACTCGCCGGGGTGCACGAACAGGTCCAGGCTGGCCACGTGGCGTGCGAGGTCCTCGCCGCCCTGGAAGCCGGCGAAGTGCGCGCCGGGCAGCTCCCGCTCGAGCTGTTCGCGCAGCGGCCCGGAGCCGATGACCACGAGGCGGGTGCCCGGCAGGTCCGAGAGCACGCGCAGGTCCCCGACCTGCTTCTCGTGCGCCAGCCGCCCCACGAAGCCCACGAGCTTCTCGCCGTTCGGGGCGAGCTCGGCGCGCAGCGCCTCGTCCCGCTTGGCGGGATGGAATCGGCGGGAGTCGACGCCGCGGCCCCACAGGTGCACGCGTCGCACCCCCTGGCGGTGCAGCTGTCGGACGGTGAACGACGACGGCGCGAGCGTCAGCGTGGCCGTGTTGTGCAGGCGCGCCACGTGGCTCCACAGGACGTCCTCCAGCCACGGGGCGCCGTACCGGGCCGCGTAGCCGGGGACCTCGGTCTGGTAGACGGCCACGGAGGGGATGCCGAGCTCCTCGGCCGCCTGCACCGCGCGCCAGCCCAGCACGAAGGGGGAGGCGATGTGCACCACGTCCGGGGCGAAGTCGGCGAGCATGCCGCGCAGCCGGCCCACCGTGCCGGCGGCCACCCGCACGGAGGTGTACCCGGTCAGGGGCACGGAGGGCAGGGTGCGCACGGGGAAGCCCTCGACCTCGCGGGGGGCCTCACCGGCGCCCGCGCGTTGGGTCCACCCGGCGGACCACGAGGCGGCCGGGGCGACCACCATCGCCTCGTCGCCCCGTTCCCGCAGGTGCCGCAGCACCTGGAGGATGGAGTGGGTGACCCCGTTCATATGGGGCAGGAACGATTCGGCGACCACGACGACACGCACGTGGCCGACGCTAAGGACCCCGGACCACGGCCGGGACACCCGCCGACGACGGCCCGGTGACCCCGCGGTGAACTCTCGGGACGCGTGACGGTCGTCGCACCGGCCCGCGCGGCCCGCCCCGTCCAGGCGCCGCCCGGAGTCGGGTGGCACCATGGACGGGTGAGTTCCCGCCCCGCTGCGCCCCGCCTGCTGCGCCCCGTCCCCCTGCCGCTGTGGCTGCAGGGGGTGGTTGAGGCGCTCGTCACGGCGATGATCAGCCTGCTCGCGGTCACGGTCCCCACCCTCGCGGTGTGGGCCACGGGCGGGTTCGAGCGGCCGACCATCGAGGGCGCCGTCCAGGTGGGCGGCGTCCTGTGGCTGGCCCTGCACGCGGTGCCCGTCACCGTGGCCACGGCCATGCCCACCGCGCCGGATCACCTCATCACCGGCACGGCGTGGCTCGTGCCGTGGGGCCTGACCCTGGTCCCGCTCGCGCTGTCCTGGCGGGCCGGCCGGCGCCTGGCCCGCGCGTCCTACCGGGACCAGGCGTGGCAGGCCTTCGTGGGCGCGGTGGGGGCCTACGCCCTGGTGGGGCTGGCCGTGGCGTTCCTGCCCGGCACGGACGAGCTGACGGCCCACCCCGCCCCGGCGGCGCTGCTGCCCGCCCTGCTCTTCGGCGTCGCCGCCCTCGCGGGGGCGCGGCGCGAGGCCGGCACCTGGGCGCACCTGATCGGCCTGGACCTCACGGAGCGGATCTCGCGGCGGTCGCAGTACGAACGCTGGGCCGGCTCGTACGCGTGGTCCGTGGTGCGCGCCGCGGTCGTCGCCGTGCTCGCCCTGACGGGTCTGAACGCGCTGCTCGTGGCGGGGCGGCTGGCCGTCGAGTGGACCGCCGTCGTCACCGTGGCCGAGGCGATCGGGGGCGGCCCGCTGGGCGGCCTGCTGGTGGCGCTGCTGCAGATCGGCTGGCTGCCCACGTTCACCGCGTGGTCGATCGCGTGGACGGCGGGCCCGGGGTTCTCCGTGGGCGCGGACAGCCTCTACTCCGTGTTCGGCGCGACGCCGGCCACCGCGCCCGCCCTCCCGGCGCTGGGTGCGCTGCCCGGGACGTGGTCGCCGTGGCAGCTGCTCCTGCTGGCCGTGCCGATCGGCGCCGGCGCCGTGGCCGGCGTGTGGCTGCTGCGGGAGGGGGAGAACCACCTCGACGACTGGCTGCACACCCGCCACGGCAGCCGCGCGGTGTCCCTGACGCTGTCCACGCTGGCCCTGGCCGTGCTCACCGGACTGCTCACGGGGCTGCTGCTGCTCGTGCCGCTGGCCCTCACCTCCGGGACGCTCGGGCTCGGCACGCTGACGGACATCGGCTCCCACGTCTGGGCGGTGTGCGCCGCCGTCGCCGGGTGGGTCGCGCTGGGCTGCGCGGCCGGCTACCTCACCGCCCTGGCCGTGGCCGGGCACCGGGACGGGACGACGGCGGTGCCGCGGTCCGGCGACCGCGCCTCGGGCCTGCGCGACCGGCCGTCCCCGCGCCGGGCGCGGGACTGACGCCCGCGGCTCAGGGCCGCAGCTGGGGCACCCCCGTGCGCTCCTCCACCTGACGGGTGAACTCGTCCGCGCACGCCTGCTGCGCCCGCACGGTGAGCGCGGAGGCGCCGCACTGCTCGAGCTGGACCGTCGCGTCCCACGCGAGCAGCGGCAGCGCCGCCGTCGTCATGCCCATCAGCGCCATCGCCATGCCGGCGGACGCCACCGCGCGGGGCAGCCCCGAGCGCTCGGCGCCGCGGCTCGTGACCCACACGCGCACGCCGAGCACGAGGGCGACCAGCCCCAGCGCGAGGGCGATCAGCTTCCACGGCAGCACGAGGGAGAAGGAGAGCACCATCCCCAGCAGCGCCACGGACTGCCACAGCAGGGCACGGCCGGTGCGGACGCGGCCGGGGTCCGGGGCGCCCTGCGGCGGGCTGGGCGGGGAGGAGGGAACGGGGGCGGACACCCCCTCACCCTACGATGGGCGCATGCGCATCGTTGCCCTCGTCTCCGGTTCCGGCACCAACCTGCAGGCCGTCCTCGACGCCGTCGCCTCCGGCGCCCTGGACGTGGAGATCGCCGCGGTGGGCGCCGACGTCGCCGACGCCGGCGGCCTGGAGCGCGCCCGCGCCCACGGGATCGAGACGTTCGTGGTGTCACCGAAGGACCACGCGGACCGGCGCGCGTGGGACGAGGCGCTCGCGGACGCCGTCGCCGCCTACGCGCCGGACTGGGTGGTGTGCTCCGGATTCATGCGGATCCTGGGCGCCCCGCTGCTCGAGCGGTTCGACGGCCGCATCCTCAACACCCACCCGGCTCTGCTGCCCTCCTTCCCGGGGGCCCACGGCGTCCGGGACGCGCTGGCGCACGGGGTGAAGGTCACCGGCTGCACCGTGCACGTGGTGGACGCGGGCGTGGACACCGGCCCGATCCTCGCGCAGGCCGCGGTGCCCGTGCTGGACACGGACACCGAGGCCGAGCTGCACGAGCGCATCAAGGTCCAGGAGCGGGCCCTGCTGCTGCGCGTGCTCGGCGAGCTCAGTCGGCGCTGACCTCGAGGGCGCGGCCGCGGGTCTCCGGGGCCAGCGCCAGCATCGCCGCGCAGGCCAGGACCACGAGCCCGCCGGTGACGGCGAACGCCGCCGGCAGCCCGAGGGCGGGGACCAGCGTGCCCACGAAGAGCAGCGGGCCCAGGCCCGCGCCCACCCGCGAGGCCGCCGACGCCCAGCCGAAGCCGGAGGCGCGCAGCGTCGTCGGGTACAGCTCGGAGACGTACGTGTAGAGCACCGGGATCGCGACCTGCACCACGAAGCCGAACGCCAGCACGAGCGGCAGCACCGCGGCGGGCACGTCCAGCACGCTCGCCAGCCAGACGGTCAGGGCGCTCGCGACGACGGCGCTGACGGCCAGCAGCCAGCGGCGGCCGGTGACCTCGATCAGCACGGTGGCCACGACCACGCCGAGCAGGCCGGCCGCGGCCATGCCGGAGGTCATGATGAAGGCGCGGCCCTCCGCGTAGCCGGCGTCGATGAGGAACGTCGGCAGCCACTGCAGCGCGATGTAGTAGACGAGCATGATGGCCACGAACAGGGCCCAGGCGATCGCGGTGATGCGCGGGGAGAACCGCCAGACCGCGGCGAGCTGCGCGCCGACGCCGCCGGAGCGGGCCGGCTCGGCCGGGGGCATCGTGTAGGGCCGGCGGGGCGCGCCGGTGGCCGCCACCATGCGGTCGATGACGGCGCGGGCCTGTGCCTCGCGGCCCCGGCTCATCAGGAACAGCGGGGACTCGGGGATGCCCAGGCGCACGACGAACACGAGCAGGGCCGGCAGGACCATGGCCAGCAGGGGCAGGCGCCAGTCGCCCCACGTGCCCACGAGCCAGGCGGAGACGAGGCCGCACAGCGCGGCGCCGACGGGCCACCAGCCGTCCATCGCGGCCAGGACGCGGCCGCGCAGCCGGCGCGGGGTGAACTCGCCCACGAGCGCGTAGTCCACGGGGATCGTGCCGCCCAGGCCCACACCGGCCACGAAGCGGAACAGCGCGAACCACAGCAGGGAGTCCGTCAGCGCGCCCGCGATCGTGAACACGGAGAAGATCGCCAGCGTCCACGCGAACGCCGCCTTGCGGCCGATGCGGTCCGCGATGGTGCCCCACAGGAACGCGCCCACGGCCATGCCGATGAGGTTGGCGGTGCCGATCCACGCGGCGTCGGCCTTGTCCAGGGCCCACTCCTCGCGCAGCAGCGGGATCATCACGCCGTTGAGCGTGACGTCCCACGCGTCGAACATGAAACCCAGGCCGCCGATCAGGAAGATGCGTCCCTGGACGGACCAGCGCCACGGCAGCTCCTGGACGACCGCCTCACCGGTGGGCAGGGCGGCGTCGGGGGCGACGACGTCGGGCGCGGGCCCGGGGTGCGCGCCCGACGTCGTCGCC